>CANRFB010000045.1 GCA_947629785.1 uncultured Clostridia bacterium
ATTATTCCGCTAAGTTCCATCAGAATCAACGCTCTTAAGTTGATGACATTGCCTTGGGGAGGGGGCAGGGGGTGGGGTAACTCCACTCTCAACTCTTAACTCTCAACTCTGTAATTACGCATTACGCATTACGAATTACGAATTCTCAAAGGTATTTGCAATGTTTGTCAAAAATTCGCGGATAGTGAGGTGCTGGGGGCAGTGTTCCTCGCACTTGCCGCATTTTATGCAGTCGGACGCCTTTCCGTGCTCCGCAGCAAGGGCGGCATAATCGCTCTTTGCCTTGCTTTCCTGATTCCTGCCGTAGCGTTTCAGGTCGTTGTAAATCTTGAAATAGTCGGGTATGGCTATCTTCTTGGGACAGCCCTCAACGCAGTATTTGCAGGCGGTGCATTTTATTGAAATGCTGTTTCGGATAATATCCCCGCACCTGAGTATCATTTCCTTTTCAGAATCGGTCAGCGGCTTGAAATCTTTCATATAGCCGAGGTTGTCCTCCATCTGCGCCATATTGCTCATTCCCGAAAGCACCATCATTACATTTTCATAGGACGCCGCGAACCTTACCGCCCATGACGCGGGAGACATATCCTTTGCATGGGAACGCATAAGTTCTTCCGCTTCCGTGGGAACGTTTGCAAGCGCGCCGCCTTTGACGGGTTCCATAACAATTACGGGCTTTCCGTGGCGAACGGCGGTCTCATAGCATTTCCGCGACTGAACGCCGCTGTCCTCAAGGTCGAGGTAATTTATCTGTAACTGTACGAACTCCATTTCGGGGTGATTTGTAAGAATTTTATCCAGAACTTCCGCCGAGTCGTGGAAAGAGAAGCCGATGTGCTTTACTTTCCCCTCGGCTTTTTTCTTTGCTATGAAATCAAAGGCGCCTATCCTTTCCGAAAGGTTGTATGTATCGTTTCCGAGGGCGTGGAGCCAATAGTAGTCGAAATATTCCACACCGCAGCGGGCAAGCTGTTCGTCAAAAACCGGCTGCATTTCCTCGGCTTTCTTGATGCTGAACATGGGCAGCTTGTCGGTAACGGTAAAGCTTTCGCGGGGGTATCTTTTCACAACGGCTTCGCGGAACGCGGTCTCGCTCTTTCCGCCGTGGTACGGGTAAGCGGTGTCGAAATATGTTCCTCCCGCCGAAATAAACGCGTCAGCCATTTTCTTTACCTGCTCGATGTCGATTGTATTCTCGTCCGACATGGGCAGGCGCATAAGTCCGAATCCGAGTTTCATTCTTGCCACTCTCCCTGTAAAATTTTCCGCCGCGCAAATACCGCGCTTCGGCTTTGCATAGCGTTTTCTGTATTATAACATATTTTTGCAGAAAAGTAAAGTAATTACAGGAAAATTTTATAAATCTCCGCATATCCCGAACCATTTGCAGTCGCCGCAGACTTCGGGCAAACGTTTGGCGGCGATGATTCTTCCGCGGACAAGTCGGGAAAATTCCGCCCAAGGCATTTCCGCGCCGTATTCCGTTTTGCAGAATTCAATGACTTTTTCGTCATAGCGGGCGGCTTTCATTCCGGAACATTCCCCGCCCGAAAGGTTGGGACATTCCCTGCAGATCTCGTCCGCGCCTTTTACTAAAATTACCCGCGGGGCGTTTTCCGAAAGGAATTCCACGACCCGCGCCATATTTTTCACAAAATCCCCGCTGTAGCCCTCGCCTTTGAAAAACGCCGCGCAGAGTCCGTGATGGGGGCGAATTTTCACGGGTTCAGGCAAATTTCCGCACATATACCGAAAGCCTCCTTGAAACAGTGACCGCAAGGGCAATTTTTATAATATCGGGAATAACAAAGGGCAGAACGCACATTGTCAGCGCGGAAGCAAACCCCACGGGTTCGCCGTTTGCGGAAGATACTATCACGAACCACAATGTTCCTAAAAGATAGCACACCGCAAGCCCCAGAACCATGGCTATAACCTCGGCAACAAGGGATTTCCCGAAAAATTTTGTCACCGCCCAGTAGATAAGCCCCGAAAATACAAAGCCCATGAAATACCCGCCTGTCAGTCCGAAAAGCACGCCCACGCCGCTTGTGAACCCCGCATACACGGGAACGCCTATCGCCCCCACAAGGATATAAACGGCAATTGCGGCAGTTCCCCAGCCGCCGCCGAGAGTTCCCAGCGCGCAGAAAACGGCAAAGGTCTGCATGGTGAACGGCACTGTGATATTCAGCGCTATCTGCGAGCAAACGGCGATTACCGCGGCAAAAAGACCGCAGCAAACTATATTGTATGTTTTTCTGTTTCTTTTTACGATTGACTCCATAATGACTTTTCCTCTCTTTCTTTGATAATATATGTAATTTAAGAGTTGAGAGTAGAGAGTTAAGAGCAGGCTGAGCCTGCACCCTTTCAGGCGTAGTTTTGAAATTTTCAAATTATTACCTGCCGTGAGATAAAGCAAAGTTATATCTGCAAAAGCATTGGAGCCGAATATAAGCGTTACTGCAATATCTTAACTCTTAACTCTAAACTCTCAACTCTATGCACTTAACTTTTTATATTGTACCACATATGAAAAGAATTGTCAACTATTATTTTGTGTTTAGTTGACAATAAAATTTTGTGCCATATTTTAGGATATGACAAATATTTCTGAAATTCTGTGCCATAATATTTCTGTGGGAATAGTTTTCCGCATAAAATTTCTATGGGAAAGGCAAAGGCGTATGTTTGATACGAATCTATTCACAAAGAAAGCAAATACCGTCATTACAAAAGCGTTTATCCACGCGGGGGAATTGGGGCATACCTATATGGGCAGCGAACATCTTCTCCTTGCACTTGTCAGCGAACAGGGCAGCGCGTCCGCGGGAATTTTCCGAGCCTGCGGGATAAAAGAGGACGCCGTTCTATGCCGCATTGATATGCTTATCGGCAGGGGCGAACCCTGCAATGTGGACAGGAATTCCGTTACCCCCTCGGCAAAACGTATCCTCGAGAACGCTTTTGTAATTGCGGCTTCAAACGGCAGCCGCCTTGCGGGAACGGAACATCTCCTGCTTTCCCTGCTTCGGGAAAAGGACTGCACCGCCATTAAAATCATCGAGAACATGGGCGGGAACATCAGCAGAATTTCGGGCGCGTGTACCGCTTCTTCCGTTCCCGCAGGCGGTTACGCTCCCAAAGTTCCCACGCTTATGAAATACGGCAAAGACCTTACCCAAGCCGCCCGCGAGGGAAAATTCGACCCTGTTTTCTGCCGCGAAAAGGAGATAGAGCGGGTAATTCAGATACTTTCCAGAAGGACTAAGAACAATCCCTGTCTTGTTGGCGAAGCGGGCGTGGGGAAAACAGCCGTTGCGGAGGGTATCGCGCTGATGATAGCCGAGGGACGCGTTCCCGAAGCTATCCGCGGGAAACAGCTTTTTTCCCTCAGTCTGACTTCCATGCTTGCGGGGGCGAAATACCGCGGCGATTTCGAGGAACGCATTAAACAGTGCATTGACGAAGTTATCGCCAACGGGAATATAATACTTTTCATAGACGAACTTCACACCATTGTGGGCGCGGGCGCGGCGGAGGGGGCAATTGACGCGGCAAATATCCTGAAACCCCAGCTTGCCCGGGGAGAACTTCGTGTTATCGGCGCCACCACCGCCGCGGAATACCGCAAATTCATCGAAAAGGACAACGCCCTTGAACGGCGTTTCCAACAGGTATTTATAAAAGAACCCGACGAGGAGGAAACTTTCCGCATAATGACGGGATTAAAACACTGTTACGAGGAATTCCACCGCGTGACCATTACCGACGAAGCGGTGAAAGCGGCAATTTCCTATTCCGTCCGCTATCAGCCCGAAAGATTCCTGCCCGACAAAGCCATTGACCTTATTGATGAAGCTTCCTCGCGGGCGAGAATGAAAGCTTCCGAATCGCCCCAGACCCTCGGCGAACTTGCAGAAAGTCTCCGCAGAATGCTTGAAAAGAACGCGCTTCCCCGGGACACAAGCAGGAAAAGCGACCTCAGCTGGTACAGTGACAGCGAAGCAAGACCAATTTCCATAACCGCCGAAAATATCGCGGAAGTAGTTTCCGAAGCCACGGGAATTCCCGTGACAAGGCTTACCGCCGACGAAAGTCAGCGCTTACTTTATCTTGAAGAACAGCTGAAAAAAACCGTTATCGGGCAGGATGCGGCAGTTCATGCCGTGGCGGACGCCGTCCGCAGAAGCCGTGCGGGACTCAAAGACCCCACCCGTCCCGTGGGCTGCTTTCTTTTCACGGGACCGTCGGGGGCAGGCAAGACCCAGCTTTCAAAAGCGCTTGCGGAGACGCTTTTCGGAACGGAGGATTCCCTTATCAGATTCGATATGTCGGAATATATGGAGAAGCACAGTGTCAGCAAGCTTATCGGCGCGCCGCCGGGGTATGTGGGCTGCGAGGAGGGCGGGCAGCTTACCGAAAAAGTCCGCCGCCGCCCTTACAGCGTGATACTTTTTGACGAAATTGAAAAGGCACACAGCGACGTCAGCAACATTCTCCTGCAAATCATGGAGGACGGAATTCTCACCGACAGCGGCGGCAGGCGGGTAAGTTTCCGAAGTGCCGTAATAATCCTGACTTCCAACATCGGCGCGGAACTTATCACCGAAAAGAACGCCCTCGGTTTTTCGGCGGACGGCGGGCAGGGCGACGTTCGGGAAGATGTTATCAAAAAGGTCCGCGAAAGTTTCCGCCCCGAACTTATCGGCAGGCTGGACGAAATAATCGTTTTTGAACGTCTCGGCGCGGAACAGTTAAAAACCATCGCTCTGAACTTCCTTGAGGGTATACGGAAACGTGCCGAAGCCATGGAAATTTCCGTAGAATTCAGTGACGAAGCCGTTTCGGAAATTGCCGCTTCCGGCATTGACCGCACAGGCGTGCGGAAACTCCGCCGAAACATTACTTCCAGAGTGGAAAGTATGCTTTCCCGAAGTATTCTTGACGGCACTGTCAAAAAGGGAGACAAAGCCGTTGTTCTTGCGGAGAACGGGGAATTTTATGTAAAAGTTTCACAATTACAGCAATAGCCGCGGCAGGATATTCACAAAAAATAAACAAAAAATTGTACTCCAAACTGTTGACAAGTCCATACTAAAATGGTATATTTAATAAAAGATGGACTTACCGGTCCACGACATTAATTGGAGGTAATCATTATGAAGAAATTTGTATGCTCCGTATGCGGCTATGTTTACGAGGGAGAAAGCCTGCCAGCGGATTTTAAATGTCCCCAGTGCAAGGCTCCCGCATCAAAATTCAACGAAGCTGCCGCGGACAAGCTGAACTGGGCTTGCGAACACATTGTAGGTATCGGAAAAGAGGGCGCTGACGCTGAAATTCTCGAGGGACTCAATCAGAATTTCACAGGCGAATGCACCGAAGTGGGAATGTATCTTGCCATGGCAAGAGTAGCGTTTCGCGAAGGCTATCCCGAAGTTGGTCTTTACTATGAAAAGGCTGCTTACGAAGAAGCCGAGCACGCTGCAAAATTCGCTGAACTCCTCGGCGATGTTGTCACCGATTCCACAAAGAAAAACCTTGAAATGCGCGTAATGGCTGAAAACGGTGCTTGCGAGGGCAAGCTGAAACTTGCCGCAAAAGCAAAGCAGATGGGCTTGGACGCTATCCACGATACAGTTCACGAAATGGCTAAGGACGAAGCTCGTCACGGCTGCGGTTTTGAGGGACTTCTCAAAAGATATTTCGGTTAAATTTTTTTCATAATTCCTTTCTTTCTCCTTTGCCCCGATGGTCTGACTGTCGGGGCAAAAACTTTAGCAGGCAAAGCCTGCTAAAGAGAGTTGAGAGTGGAGAGTTAAGAGTTGAGAGCAGGCTATAGCCTGCACCCAATCAGGCTTTATTTTGTTATTTCCCGATTTATACCCGGCGTGAGGTAAAGTAAAGTTAAATCTGCAAAATTTTTTCCGCCTATATAGGTGGGGATCGTTTTCCCCTCCTTGGGGAGGGGGAAAGGGGGTGGGGTATCTCAACTCTCAACTCTTAACTCTCAACTCTATAAAACGCTCTCAACTCTATAAAACGCTCTCAACTCTTGTAACAAGCTCAGCCTTGAGGTGATTAAAATGAAGATTCTTCATACTTCCGATCTGCATTTCGGGATCTCGTTAATGAACGTTCCGCTTTTGCAGTATCAGCAGAATTTCTGCAAAAGCCTTTGCAAAGCCGCCGAAAATGCCGATGCGGTCATTATAGCGGGCGATGTTTTCGACAACTCGGTGGCTTCCGCCGATTCTATAAAATGCTGGAGCAATCTCGTTTCGGAACTTTGCCTCGGCATGAAAATTCCCGTTATCGTCTGCGCGGGAAACCATGACGGCGCGGCTCGTCTTTCCTCATGCAGTGACCTGCTGAAAGCCGCAAACCTTTATATTTCGGGGAATTTTGAGGACGCGTTCAAGCCCGTCATTATCGGGAATACCGCCATTTACTCAATGCCTTACTTCAACCCCGCTTACGCCGCGCTTCTCCTTGACTGCAAACCCACCGCCGCAAGCGTTATGGAAACAGCCGCCAAGAAAATTCTCGCCGAAGCTGACCCCGACAAATGCAATATCCTTTCTGCTCACTGTTTCGCCGCGGGGGCTTTCCCCGCTGACAGCGATATTTCCGCAAATGCTTCCGCTGCCGTGGGCGGCGCCGACCGCGTTCCCCTCTCCGCTTTTGACGGCTTCGACTATGTCGCCCTCGGTCATATCCACAAACCCCAGACCCTCTATTCCCCCACGACCAAAACCATAGTAAGATACAGCGGCACTCCCCTGCCCTACGCTTTTAGCGAGGGTGTACAGCAAAAAACCTTTACACTTTTCGATACGGATACTAAAACGTTTTCGGAACTGCCCGTTCCCGAAGAATACCGGCTGCGGACTATCGAAGATACATATGACAATATTCTGAAAAATTCCGAAACCGACGAGAACAAGTCGGATTTTATAAAAATGACCGTTACCGACCGTTTCAGCGGCGACGGTATCTACATGACAATGCGGCAAATTTACCCGAATATACTCAGATTCGGCGGCATGAAAATTTCCGACACGGTGAATACTGCCGCTGTTTCCGAAAAAGCTGCCGAGCTTGACATTATTTCCCTTGCAAAACTTTACCTGAAAGAACAGCGGGGCTGCGAAGCGGACGAGGACGAACTGGGCTGGCTTGCAGAAGCTTTTGCCGCCGTTGAAGCCGACGATAAGGGAGGTGTCTGATTTGAAACCCATAAAAGTAAGTTTCCAAGCCTTTGCCTCCTATGTTCGGAAAACCGAAGTGGACTTTGAAAAGGCGGGCGCGCTGTTCCTTATCCACGGCGAAACTGGCGCGGGGAAAACCACCATTCTTGACGCCATGATGTACGCGCTTTACGGCGAATCCAGCGGCGGCGAACGTTCCGAAATGCGCTGCGCTCTCCCCGAAGCTGCCGAAATTCCCACCGAAGTTGAATTTATATTTGAAATAGGCGGGAAAAGATACAAATTTATCCGCGGCATGAAATTCAGACCGCGGAAGAAAACCCTTGACCCCTATCAGGATTGCTTTTACTTTGACGAGAATTTGCAGGATCTCGTTCCGTTCTTTGAAAACCCCAAGCAGTCCGCCGTAAAGGAAAAAGCCGAGGAACTGACGGGGCTTTCCGCCGAACAGTTCCGTCAGGTGATAATTCTGCCGCAGGGGAAATTTGAACGGCTCCTTACATCGGAAAGTTCCGAAAAGGAAAAGATACTTTCCACGCTTTTCGGCGCGGAAAAGTTCACCATGCTTTCCAGAAAGCTTGCGGACATGGCTGACGAGGAACACAAGACTCTGAAAAACGAGGAAACGGAACTTAACGCGCTGCTCTCCGCGGAAAAAGCCGAAAGTATCGAACAGCTTTCCGAGGAATCGAAAAATCTTTCCGAAAGACTGAAAGAGCTTTCCCCGAAAGTAAAAGCCGCGGGCGAGGAATTTGAAACAGCCCAAAAGGCTCTTGCGGAAGCAAACGCCATTACCGCGGATTTCGGCAAACTTCAGAAGGCAAAGCTTTCCCTTGACGAACTGAACGGCAAGGGAACGGAAATTTCACGGATAAAGGATCTGCTTTCCCTGCACGAAAAGGCTTTAAAAGCACGCCCCGAATACATTTCACTTTGCGGCGCGCGGCAGGATATTTCCGCAAGAAAAAAGGCGCTTTCCGATGCGGAAAATGCCCATACCGCCGCAAAATCGGAGTATGAAAAACTTCTCGAAAAACGTGCCGAAACCACAGGAACGGAAGAACGCATTTCCGCACTGAAAAGCGAACTTGCCGTTTTGGAAGAACTTTCGGAAGCCTATGAAAATATAGACAACGCAGGAAAACGCGCCGCCGCATTTGAAAAAGAGATTTCCGGAAATACGGCACGCCTTGAAGCCGCGGACAGGTCAATTCAAAAGACCGAAGCGGATATTTCAGCCACAAAAGCAAAGCAGGAAAAGATACTTTCGGAGTTCTCAGGCAAAATTCCCGAACTTACCAAGAAGAAAGCCCTGCTTGACAAGGGCAGGGAAAATTCCGACAATCTCCGCAAATATGAAAACGCCCTGAACGGTATTCTTGCGGAAATAGAGAAACTTTCCGAAAGGGAAACTTCCCTTGAAAGCAAAAAGAACGCTTTCGGCGCGGAGTATGACCGCCTTTACAGAATTTATTTTGAAAACGCAGCGGCGGAACTTTCCTCAAAGCTTGAAGACGGACGTCCCTGCCCCGTCTGCGGAAGTCTTTCCCACCCCGCCCCCGCGCACCATTCGGCGGAAAACGTCACTTCGGAACAGGTAAAGACCGCCCGCGACAATTTCGACGCCGCAGGCGAAGAACTTTCAAAGATAAAGGAAGCAAAAGCCGCTCAACAGGAACGCGTAAACAACGCGCAGAAATTCATTTCCGACTGTAAAAATGTAATTTCAGAGACAGGCTATTCCCCCGAAATTTTCAGAGAAACGGCGGACAGGCTTTCCGAAGCGGAAGCGCAGGACAGGCTTATTCCTAAGCTGAAACAGGATATTTCCGCCCTTGAAGCACAGAAGCAGACTCTTGAAAACAGCAAAAAGGACATTTCAGCCGCAATTGAAAGTTTCAAACAGCAAAAAACAGCCGCGGAAACGGAAATTTCCGTGCTTAAAACCCGTCTTTCAGAGGACTGCCCCGACAAGCAAAGCTACATTCTGAAAGTAAACGGCATAAAAGCGGAAATCGGAAAGCTTTCGGAGGAAAAGAAAGCCGCCGACGCGAAATTTGAACTTTCGCAGAAACGTCTCACGGGCGCGGAAACTTCGCTTTCGCAGGCAAAAGAGGAACTTTCCTCCGCGGAAAACCGTCTTTCGGCTGCGGAAGCCGCTTTCCTGCAAAAGCTTTCCGCCGCCCGGATTCCCGATGAGGAGAGTTTCAAAACATCGCTTCTGCCCGAAGCCGCCGCCGAAGAATATTCACGAAAAATCAAAGATTATTCCGACAGCCGTCTCCTTGCAGAAAACACCGTCAGGGAACTTTCCGAAAAGCTTTCGGGAAAAGAGCCGCCGGACATTTCAGATCTTTCCGGAAAAGCCGCCTTTGCAAAAGAAAATTACGACAGTCTTTCAAAAGAATTTACTCTTTCCGCCGACCGCACAAAGCACCTTGAAGAAGTTCTCAAAGACTATTCCGCCCGCTATGAAAAATTCCGAGCCGCCGCCGAGAAGAACGGCAAGCGCATAAGCTTTGCTAAATTTATGCGAGGTGACAAGGGAATATCCTTTACACGCTATGTTTTAAGTATGATGCTTGGTCTTGTTGTTTCGGAAGCTAACAGGATCCTCTCTGACATACATGGCGGAATGTTCCGTCTGCGGGTAAAAACCGACCTTTCGGCAAGTTCCAAGTCGGGGCTTGACCTTGAAGTTGAGAACACACTTTCCGAGGGAAATGTTAGTTACGGCGTAAAGGGGCTTTCGGGCGGGGAAAAGTTCCTTATTTCCCTTGCGCTGTCCTTGGGGCTTTCCGCGGTAGCCCAGAGCCGTTCGGGCGGAATACGCATTGACGCCATGTTCATTGACGAGGGCTTCGGTTCCCTTGACAGAAATTCCCTGAAAGAAGCAATCAGCGTGCTTTGCAGTCTTTCCGGCGGCAAGAGCAGCATTGGAATAATTTCCCACGTGGAAGAATTACGGAATGTTATTCCCTGCTGCATAGAAGTCAAAAAGGCTTCTCAAGGCGGCTCTATGATAATTATGGCGCAAAGCTGAGCCCTTTTATCAGAGTTGAGAGTCTGAAAAAGAGTTGAGAGTTGAGAGTTGAGAGTTAAGATAAAAAATTTTCAGCTTTGTACTCTCGAATCGAAGAAAAAAGTAATATTTTAACTGTTTATTCTCACAACACATAAAGCGGAAAAAAGAACGCTAACGGTTTATGCCAATATCTCAACTCTTAACTCTTAACTCTCAACTCTAAAAAGGCTCAGCCTGCTCTTAACTCTCAACTCTCTACTCTCAACTCTAAAAATCGAGTGGGTTGTTTACGATTCCCACAAACAGCGGGAATCCCGTGTCGCTGACAATTTCAAATATGAACGGTCGGTCGGCGATAAAATCCGCTGTGTCATCGGGTTCTCCCGCACCTGCAGTCCCCGCCGCTATCAATGCCGCAGCCTTGCATTCTTCTTCGTTTATAAAAACGCGGGTACTTTGTTTTGCATTGAAATCAATAATGTCCGCTTCCGTGATCGGAGAAAAATCCGATTTTGAACTGTCAAATATATCGGTAATGCCCATTTGTTTTAGCCCGTCCTCAAGGTCAATCTCCGAAGAAACATCAAATTTCGGTATGGAAATATTTATTTCTACATCTTTTTGGTTTGAATATAAATAGGGACGATTTACAAGCATAAACCTTACAGCCTGCTTGTCGCTGAAAAGTTCCTCGGGAGTCACGCCCTCGTCGGGAAGAATTATCCGCATTTCTCCGATACATGATATAGGCAATGAAACAGCTGCAAATTTGTCGCCCCAATAATAATAATCATATGTTTTCATATTCATAAAATCACATTCCGTATCGCCGTCGGGGGAATGGAACACGGCGGGTCTTGTCTTGCTTTTTGGAAACTTAGTTTCCCATTTTCCGCTGTAATATACGGTCGAAGCAAGCGTAAACACCATTTCGGGAGACATTACCATGTCCGCTTCGGGAGTTATAATGCCCCTTGTCTGTTCGCTTACCCAGTCCTGAAACATTTTGTTATATTCGTAGGAACTCGGATTCCCCGAAAAGACCGATGCAAAATAATTTTCCGCAAGGGAGTCAACGGTGCTTTGTTCGTATGTCAGATCGCTGTTCGTCCAGAGCGAATCCGCAAAGATACATTCCGCGATCCCGTCGTCCGAGTAATTTGCCAGCCAGACGGCTTTTATATATCTATGGAGAAAATCCATATCCTCCTGCGAAATTGCGTCAAGTATCTGCTGTCTTGTATTTCCCTCGGTTATCTCCGCACACATTCCAAGAGCGACATAAAGGCTGACGGGCGAATAAATTTTATTGCCGTTTTTACTTTCGGAAAGAAAAGTTTTAGCACTGTTTATAAAGAAATCATCAAAGCAGTCCGCATATCTTTCCGCATTATTCCGCAGACTGTTCCTGAAAGATTTCCAGTTGTCATACCCGTCATTGAAATAATTCGGCATATCGGGATATTCCGCGGAAGCTAAAATCTGCGTGTTTTCATCGCTTATGTAATTTTCGGGCGACAAGGGAAGATATGTTGTTATTTGTGTAGTTTCCGCAGGCGGTTCGGAAACCGCGGTGCTTTCGGCAGGCGGAACGGTTTCCGAACTTGTTGTTTCTGTTGCTTTAGTCCCGGAATTTGTTGTTTTCGCTGTTTTTGAACTTGCGGTGGTTTCAGTTGCGGTGGGAATTGCCGTGACTGTTTCGGAAACCGTAACAGACGGCGTTTCCGAAGTATCCGCAGTTTCCGTAGTTTCCGAAGAAGATATTATTTCAGCGGGAACGGAAGTTTCTTCGGGCGGGGCGGTAAAGGTATTCACCGACACGGTAGGAGAAGTTTCGGTCTGTATCGGCTGAATCGCAGTATCGGTGGAAATATTATCGCTTGGGTATTTCACAAGAGTTCCGATGCCTATAATAAGAGCAACACAGGCAGCCAAAGCCGTTCCGTAACCTATCCATGAAAATTTCGGTTTTCCTGCGGGAGGGGTTTCGGCGGCTTTTATTATATTTTCGTCAAGATCGCCGAGGACTTCGTAAAATTTTTCCTTTTTCATATGTCGTAACCCCTTTCGTTGAGGTAGGTTTTTAACTTGCCGCGGATACGGTTAAGCTCCACGGAAACGGAATTTTCCGTGCGGCTGCATTTCCCCGCTATATCTTTCAGACTGTCGGAATACCAATACCGCCTGACGAAAATATACTGCTTTTCGCTCGGAAGCTTGCTTATAAATCTATTCACGGCTTCCGAAAGTTCATTCCCGATAATGTCGTCCTCCACATTTTCCGTATCGGAAACGATTTCGCACAGTTCGTCAAGAATAATGGCTGTTTCAAAGCCGCCGCGTTTCTGCCTGTGTTCGTGTTTAAACTTATTGAAAGAGAGGTTCCTGACAATTTTCCCGAGGAACGCCGACAGTATCACGGGCTTATGGGGCGGGATAGTTTCCCAAGTATTTACATATGTATCGTTAACGCATTCTTCGGCGTCTCTGCGGTCGTTCAGGATATTGACTGCAATTGCCGTACAGTAAGGACCGTACTTGACTGACGTTTCGGAAATTGCCCGCTGGTCCCTGTCCCAGTACATTTTTATAATATCTTTATCGTCCATTGTTGCACCCCCAAGGCTGAGCCTTGTTTTATAATTTTCTTCTACTTATAATGACAAGCAGGCTGAGCCTGCACCCTTTCAGGTTTTATTTTGTTTAAATCAACTTTATACCCATCGTGCATAAAGCAAGGCTGATTTCGCTCTCTACTTATAATAACAACATTCAGAGGGAAATCTTACACATTTTTATAAATTTATTATACCACAACAAATATTTCCATACAAGAGTTAAGAGCAGGCTGAGCCTTGCTTGCAAAATGCGTAATTCGTAATGCGTAATGCGTAATTACCATCTCCGCTTTATTATCAAATTAAATACAATTACGAATTACGAATTAAGCATTACGCATTATAAATAAGTCTTGCAATATGTATAAAAGTGTGGTATAATAGGTTTATTATGAATGAAAGGACGAGCATAAATGGCAGTAATAATCGCGGTGGCAAACCAGAAAGGCGGCGTGGGAAAATCCACAACAGTCGTGAACTTTGCCGCCTGTCTGGGACAGAAAAATAAAAAAGTCCTCTGCGTGGATATGGACGCGCAGGGAAATACCACAAGCAGCTTCGGCATAAAAAAGAAATCCGTGGAAGTCTCCACATATGAAGTCCTGCTCGGTCTACGCAGAATACAGGACGCCGTTATAAAAACCGAATTCAAGAACGTTTCCCTTGTCCCCGCCACATCATCACTTGCGGCTGCGGATATTGAGCTTATCGAAGTGGACAATATGCAGAAACGTATGAAAATGCAGCTTCTCACCATAAAGAAGGACTACGACTACATACTTCTTGACTGTCCACCGTCCCTGTCCCTTATCCCGATAAACGCGCTTTGCGCCTGCGATACGGTTCTTATCCCAATGACCTGCGAATACTTTTCCATGGAGGGACTTTCCCAGCTGATAGAATCCATACGCCTTGTAAAGCAGCGGCACAATCCCACCATAGACGTTGAGGGAATACTTTTCACCATGTACGACAGCCGTCTAAACCTTACGGCGCAGGTGGTAAACGAAGTAAAGAAATATTTCCCCAACAAGCTTTTCAACACGGTCATTCCCCGAAACGTCCGCATAAGCGAAGCCCCCAGTTTCGGAAAGCCCGTAATTTACTACGACAAATCTTCCAAAGGCGCAGAAGCGTATGAAGCATTCACGGCAGAATTTCTGAAACGCCGCAAGGCAGCGGAAAAGCAGAACAAAGCAAAATAAAAATGTTCCACGTGGAACATTCTGAAAGAAAGGAACAGGAACATGGCAGATAAAAAATCTTTAGGCAGTGGTCTTGAAGCACTTTTCGGGGACAACAGCAGCGACAGCGGCGACAGTACCCGCACCCTGCGAATGTCCGAGATCGAGCCTAACAAGAATCAGCCGCGGCAGGATTTCAACGAAGCCGCCATTCAGGAACTTGCGGACAGTATCCGCGAACACGGACTTATTCAGCCGATAATCGTCCGCCCACTTGGTTCGGGTTATCAGATAGTCGCGGGAGAACGCCGTTGGCGCGCCTGCCGTATGCTGGGACTTAGTGAAGTTCCTGCTATAATTAAAGAATTTACCGATTCCGAAACAGCCCAGATCGCGCTTATCGAAAATATCCAGCGCGAGGATCTGAACCCCGTGGAAGAAGCTTCCGCGTACCGCACTTTAATGGATCAGTATAATATGACTCAGGATCAGCTTGCAAAAACTCTCGGAAAGTCGCGCTCCACTATTGCAAATTCCGTAAGACTGCTTAATCTTCCCGAAGAACTGATAAATATGCTGCGGAAAGGCGATATTTCCGTGGGACAGGCAAAAGCCATCGCCGCCGCGGAAACCGAGGAAGAAATGATTTCCATAGCAAAAGCCGCTTCTTCGGGGAAAATGACCGTCCGCGACATTGAAAAGGCACTTTCCAAGAAGTCCGAGGAGGACGCTCCCGAAAGCAGTTCCCCCGCCAAGGAAAAAGAACAGCGGCAGAATATGAATTTTCTCACCGAAATGCAGCTTAGTCTTGAAAAGCACCTGCAAAAAAAAGTCCGTATCGTTTCCAAAAACGGCGAGTCGGGAAGTATTACAATTGACTTTTACAGTCAGGACGACCTTTCCGAGATTGCCGACAAGCTTACAATGTATTGATTTATATAAACAAAAAGCAGCCGTTTTCCGCGGCTGCTTTTTTTATTTTGTGGGTATTCTCACAATATATTCTATAAAATCCTCGTCCTGTATCTTCCTTGAATCTGCATTTATCCCCGCGGCTTTCATCATTTCAACGGCTTTGTTTATGGTGTTCACGAACAGGCGCACGTCCTTGAAAACCACACTGCGCTTCCTGAAACTTTCCGCTTCTTTTTGCTTTTCAAGCATACTTTCAATGAGATTTTCCGCGGCGGTGACGTTAAGTCCCCGCTTATGTATTATTTCCGCGGCTTCAAGCTGCTTTTCCTCGGAATCAAGTTTCAGCATCGCCCGCGCGTGACGTTCGGTAAGACCGTACTCATATATTTTCTTTCGTACAGTTTCGGGAAGTTTCAGCAGACGAAGCTTATTTGCAATTGTGGACTGGGATTTCCCGAGTTTTATAGCCGCGTCCTCCTGAGTCATTCCGTAATAGTCGATAAGTTTCGCTATTGCTTCCGCTTCGTCAAAAACCGAAAGTTCCTGACGCTGGATATTTTCAATTAATGCCATCATGGCGGAATTCCTGCCCGTCATTTCCATCTGAATACACGGTACGCTTGTAAGCCCCGCAAGCTTCGCTGCCCGCAAACGTCTTTCCCCTGCCACAAGCTGAAATTTATCGTTTTCCCGTCGGATCGTCAGCGGCTGCAAAATTCCGTTCTGGCGAATACTCTGCGCAAGTTCTTCCAGACCCTCAAAATCATGCCTCGGCTGATATGGGTTGGGTTCTATCCTGTCAACATCTACCTGAATGACCTTGTTTATGACCTTTTCTTTTAAAAACAGCGGCATTTCAACACTTCCTTTTAACGTCATGGTTTTTCTTCTGAAACTATTTTACCACGTTTTTCGGGAATTTTATGTCAAAATCCGCTGTTTTGTAAATATTTCAAAGCGATTTTTTTGAGATCTGCCCGCTGTTTCTGGGATATTTATCGGGCGTTTCTGAAACCTTTCCTATTAATGCAAGAACGCGTTTATCTCCGTCCGGCAGGGAATATTCTTTTACTTCGGAAATTTCCCCGCCCAGAATTTTTACCGCCGACTCCCCTGCTTTTATGTCCTCATTAGGACCTTTCAATGCGCAGAAAACTCCGCCGACTTTCACATACGGCAGGCAATATTCCGCTAAAACAGACATTGAAGCAACTGCTCGGGCGGCGGCAATATCGAACTTCTCCCGATACTTTTCGGAACGTCCTCCCGCTTCCGCCCGTTCGTGAACACATTCCGCGTCAATTTCCGCTTCTTTGCAGACCTCGGAAAGGAAATTCACCCGCTTATTAAGGCTGTCAAGAAGCGTAAGTTTTATGTCGGGGCGGTAAATTTTCATAGGCAGCCCGGGAAATCCCGCGCCCGTCCCCACATCTATCAGCTTTGCGCCATCGGGAACATTCAGAAATTTAAGGGGAATTATACTATCAAGGAAATGTTTCAGGGAAATTCCCCGCGGGTCGGTAATTCCCGTAAGGTTCATTTTTTCGTTCCACTCCACAAGCAAGCGGGCATAAATTTCAAACTTTCCGTACATTTCCGCGGAAATATCCATTCCCTCGCCTGAAAATATTCCCGAAAACTCATTATATTCCAAAAGCATTTCAACACCACCCGAAATTGTTCCACGTGGAACATTATGCTTGTCCCGCAAGCCAGATAACTAAAACACTTACGTCCGCGGGAGAAACTCCCGAAATTCTTCCCGCCTGACCTACATTTTCAGGCTGAACGCGGTTAAGCTTTTCCTGCGCTTCCAAGGAAAGTCCCTTTATCTGCTTGTAATCAAAATCTTTCGGAAGCGTTTTCTCCTCTAATTTGCGGACGTGTTCCACTTCCTGCATCTGTCGGAAAATATATCCCTCGTATTCTATCTGCAAATTTACCTGTTCAATAACTTCATCGGGAAGTTTTACCCGTTCCTCGTCAAATTCCGCAAGGCCCTGATAGGAAATCTGCGGACGCTTTATAAGCTCGGACATCTTTATCCCCGAAGCAAGCGGCGCAGTTCCCCTTTCTTCAAGAAGCGTATTCAGCTTTTCACACGGGGAAATTGTCTTTTCTTTTACGCGCTTTATTTCTTCTCTTATAAGGCGCTGCTTTTCAAGGAATTTTTCATAGCGTTCCTCGGAAATAAGTCCCACCTCGTGACCTATGGGAGTAAGACGTTCGTCCGCGTTGTCCTGACGGAGAATAAGACGGTATTCGCTTCTTGAAGTCATCATTCTGTAAGGGTCGGAGCAACCTTTTATAACAAGATCGTCAATAAGCGTTCCGATGTAGGAGGAAGAACGGGAAAGAGTTATCCCCTCCTGATCTTTGCAGTAACGAGCGGCGTTTATTCCCGCAATAAGTCCTTGCGCGGCGGCTTCCTCGTAACCTGAAGTTCCGTTGAACTGCCCCGCACCGAAAAGCCCGCCTATATTTTTGAATTCCAGAGTATGCCGCAGATCCCGCGGGTCGCAGCAATCATATTCGATAGCATAAGCGTTTCGCATGATCTCCACATTTTCCAGACCTTTTATCGTGTGCAGGAACGCTATCTGCACATCTTCGGGCAGAGATGAGGACATTCCCTGCAAATAGTATTCGTCCGTGTCCAGACCCATGGGTTCGATAAAAAGCTGATGCCTTGAACGGTCGGCAAACCTGACAATTTTATCTTCAATGGACGGACAATACCGCGGACCCACGCCCTCAATCTTTCCCGAATACATAGGTGAACGGTGAATATTGTCGCGGATAACCTTGTGCGTTTCCTCGTTGGTGTAGGCAATATAGCAGGAAACGATATTTTTCAGACCCGCTTTTTCAGTCTCAAAGGAAAAAGGCTGAATATCTTCGTCTCCGTTCTGCTTTTCTAAAACGTCAAAATTTATGGAACGGCGGTGAACTCTGCTGGGAGTTCCCGTCTTGAATCTTCGCAGTTCCACGCCGATACTTTTCAGACTGTCGGAAAGCCCCCTTGAGGGCAAAGTGGAATCGGGACCGCTTTCATAGGAAGCATCTCCGACATAAATGCGCCCTTTCAGATATGTACCCGTGGCAATTATTGCTGTTTTCACTTTATATTCGCCGCCGAGAGCGGTAACTATGGAGGAAACCTTTCCGTTTTCAAGGTGAATTTCGGTAACTTCCGCTTGTTTGAGACAAAGATTTTCCTGCATTTCGCAGATATGCTTCATATGATTATGGTACTTTACCCTGTCCGCCTGAACCCGCAGACTATGGACGGCAGGACCTTTTCCTCTGTTAAGCATACGGCTCTGGATAAAACAAGCGTCGGCGGCTTTTCCCATTTCCCCGCCGAGGGCGTCAATTTCGCGGACAAGATGCCCTTTTGCGGTTCCGCCTATAGATGGATTGCAGGGCATATTTGCAACATTGTCAAGGGAGATCGTAAACAGCAGAGTTTTTGCCCCGAGCCGAGCCGCGGCAAGAGCGGCTTCGATACCCGCATGACCTGCGCCGATAACTGCAACATCATAAGAATCTATAAAATAGCTCATTCCGAGCAGTCCTTTCCTTTAAAATTGTTCCACGTGGAACATTTTATTTTCCCACACAGAAATGTGAAAACACTTCGTTTACCACCGCTTCGGAAGCCCGTTCTCCCGTAAGTTCAAGAAGTGAATTTTCCCCGTCGTCTATAAGAATATTTACCGCGTCTAAAGTAGCGCCGCCGCGAAGAGCATTCACCGCTTCGGAAAATGCGTTTCTTGCCTTTTCTGCGCAGGAACGCTGACGTTCGTTCACAAGTATTCCCGTATCGGGGATAATTTCTCCCAAGGCGTAAATTCTTCCCACCGCCTCCGAAAGTCTTTCCGCACCGTCTCCGTTTTCGGCGGAAATGGTAACGGTTTCTTTGAAGTTGTCGGCTATTCCCGAAAAGTCAAACTTCTGCTCCAAATCGGATTTATTCAGGACTGCAATTGCGTTTTTCCCTTTGCAGCTTTCCGCAACAGAAATATCCTCCGCGGAAATTTCGCTTCCTAAATCAAAAACGGCAAGTATAAGTTCGGAAGTTTCAAGTTTCTTTTGTGCGAGACGGACGCCTACATTTTCAACTTTGTCCTCGGTGGAACGTATTCCCGCAGTGTCCGAAAGCCGCAGGACAATATCCCCCAGCCGCACCGATTCTTCCACAATGTCCCTTGTAGTTCCCGCAATATCGGTAACGATACTTCTTTCGCAGCCGGAAAGCATATTCATAAGCGTACTTTTTCCCACATTGGGTTTTCCCACAATAACAGTGTCAATGCCTTTGCGGAGAATACGTCCGCTGTCGTAGGAAGAAAGCAAATTGTCTAAATTCTTCACCGCAGAACCGAGAGTTTCAAAAATTTCCTCGTCTGTCACCGCGGGAATATCGTCCTCGGGATAATCTACCCATGCCGCAAGAGAACCCAATAATTTTAAAATGCTATCCGAAACGTTTTTTATTCTCCTGAAAAGCGCGCCCTCTTTCAGCGCCGATGCAAAACGAAGTTCCGCTTTTCCGTTTGCAGAAATTATATCCATAACGCTTTCCGCTTGGGTAAGGCTCATCTTTCCGTTTAAAAATGCACGTTTTGTGAACTCCCCCGCCTCTGCGGGACGGACGCCTTTTGAAAGTATCAGCCTTAACACCTGTTCGGTTACAAATATTCCGCCGTGGCAGGAAATTTCCGCAACGTCCTCGCCTGTATAAGATTTAGGCGCGCGGAAAACCGTCAGCACGCCGTCGTCAAGAACATTTTCGCCGTCGGAAATTTTCCCGTAAGCGCAGGTGTAGCCTTTCATTTCCGAAGCTTTTTCCTTGCAGGAAACGGGAAAAAATATTTTCTCCGCGGCAGACAGGGCATTTTCTCCCGAAATTCTTATTACCGAAATTCCTCCCGCCGCCCGCGGAGTTGAAATTGCCGCAATAGTTGACATAAAAATTCTCCCAAATAAAATCGGGAACGGCGT
>CANRFB010000046.1 GCA_947629785.1 uncultured Clostridia bacterium
GTGGTATTTTAGACAAAATATGATTTATTATGTTGTATAATATGCTTGAAATCCTTAAGTTGATGACATTGCTCCCCGAGGAGGGGGAAACGGTTCTCGCCTATATAGGCAAAAAAATTTTGTAGATTTAACTTAACTTTATCTCACGGCAGGCAATAATTTGAAAATCACAAAACTTTGCCTGAATGGGTGCAGGCTCAGCCTGCTCTCAACTCTCAACTCTTAACTCTTAACTCTGAAAGCGCAACTCTAAATTTTTAATTCTATATTTGAAAGGATGATGAAAAATGCCGAAAATTCTTATTGTTGACGATGAAAAGATGATACGGAACGTTGTAAAGGAGTACGCCGAGTTCGAGGGGTACGAGACCGCCGAAGCCGAAAACGGTATGGAAGCGGTGGAGATGTGCCGCAAAGAGGATTTTGATATCATCGTCATGGACATCATGATGCCCCGTCTGGACGGGTATTCCGCCGTAAAGGAAATACGCAAGACCAAGCAGATACCCGTTATCATGCTTTCCGCACGCGGCGAGGAATACGATAAGCTTTTCGGCTTTGAAATAGGCGTGGACGATTATGTGGTAAAGCCGTTCTCCCCAAAAGAACTTCTCGCCCGCATAAAAGCCGTTCTGAAAAGAGGCGCCGCCCCCGAGGACGGCGTTAAAATGGAAAAGATAACTTTCGAGGGCTTGGAAATTAACGTTACAGGCAGGGAAGTTACCATTGACGGCGTTCCCGCACAGCTTACACCGAAAGAATACGACCTGCTTTTCTACCTTGTCCGGAACAAGGGTATTGCGCTTTCAAGGGAAAAGCTCCTTGAAGAAGTCTGGGGATATGATTTCTACGGCGACGACAGGACCGTTGACACGCATATTAAAATGCTCCGCAGTTCCTTGGGGGAATACCGCAAGTTCATTGTTACATTAAGGGGTATGGGTTATAAATTTGATGCCTGACCCGGAGGTGTAGGTTTTGAAGAAAGATAAGCTTATAAGCAAGCGGCATCTCAAATCCGTTCGCATTACGGTGTGGATATACTTTTTCATATTTATAATAAGTATACTTGTGCTGATGTGGTTCACGTTCAGCGTTTCGCTGGAATCCAACTACAAGCGAATGAAGATAAGCAACATTTTTGACGTGGCAAATTACATTCTTACCGACTGGAGCGCGGAGGAATTCACCGACGGCAGTCTTGACAAGCTTGCCTACGACAACGATATGTGTATACTCATTCAGGACGCTTACGGGAATGTTGTGTATTCCTGCGATATGCTGGCGGGGAACTGCCTTATCCACGGCAGAGTGGGGCTTAACAAATACCGCGCTCTTGCCATGGAAAATCCAAGCGGCATATATTATTCCGAGGAAAAGAACCCCCGTTTCAACACGGAATTAATGCTTTTCGCGATGGTTCTCGGCGACAAAAGCGACCCCGGCGGGTATATTTTCCTGAATACCTCCCTTGAGCCGCTGAATTCCACAATTGGCATTATAAATCGTCAGATAATCATTGTAAGCGCAATGCTTCTGATACTTGGTCTGGGAATTTCCTACTTCCTTGCAAGGCTTATCGAAACGCCCATTGTCCGCATAATCAAGTCCGCCAAGAAGTTCGGCGAGGGCGACTATTCCGCAAAATTTGACGGTCACGGCTACACCGAAACGGAAATTCTTGCGGATACCCTTAACTACGCCGCGGAGGAAATTTCCAAGGTAGACAGCCTGCGCCGCGACCTTATCGCCAATATTTCCCACGACCTGCGAACGCCGCTTACAATGGTAAAAGCCTATGCGGAAATGATCCGCGACCTTTCGGGTGACAATCCCGAAAAGCGGCGGGAACACATCGGAATTATTATCGAGGAAAGCGACCGCCTTGCCGCGCTGGTAAACGATATTCTCGACCTTTCCAAACTGGAAAGCGGAACTACCGAACTGAATTACAGCAGTTTTTCCATAACAAAGAAAATTCACGAAATAATGGGAAGATACACGCTGCTTTCCGAACAGAACGGGTATAAATTTTTCGTTACAACGAAAAGCGATTTTGTTATCGAAGCGGATATTATCAAGATGGAGCAGGTTTTGTATAATCTTATAAACAACGCCATAAATTACACGGGCGAAAACAAGACCGTTTACATCACGCAGCTTATAAAAGACGACGACACCGCCCGCATAGAAATTACCGACACGGGCAAGGGCATCGAGCCCGAACTTCTGCCGCTGATATTCGACCGCTACTACCGCGCCGAAAAGAGCCGCCGCGAAGTTATAGGCACGGGTCTCGGGCTCTCCATAGTGAAGCAGATACTGAAACAGCATAACTTCAAGTTCGGCGTGCGTTCCGAACTTGAAATAGGAAGTACGTTCTGGTTTGAAGTCAAGGGCAAGGTCGTTGGAGAATACAAAGAGGGAGACGATGAAGAATGACAAAAAAGGAGTGTGCCGCTCTTGCCGTAAAGGGTTTGGCGGAAATTTACCCCGACGCCCTCTGTTCCCTTGTTTACCGTAAGCCTTACGAACTTATGATAGCGGGACGGCTTTCCGCCCAGTGTACCGATGCGCGGGTGAATATTGTCACCGAGGAACTTTTTAAACGTTTTCCGACGCTTGAATCCTTTGCGGAAGCGGACGTAAACGAAGTTGCGGAAATAATCAAGCCCTGCGGGCTTTACAAAACGAAAGCAGAAAGCATAGTGGGGGCTTGCAGGCGGCTTTTATACGATTTCGGCGGAGAACTTCCCAAAACCATTGAGGAGCTGACGACTCTCCCGGGGATAGGGCGCAAGACCGCAAATCTCATTATGGGGGACGTTCATCATCTGCCTGCGATGGTTACCGATACCCACTGTATACGGATAACGGGACGGCTTGGGCTTACCAAAGAAAAAGAGCCTGCCAAGGTAGAGCAGGACTTGCTTAAAATAATTCCCCCGGAGGAGGGAAGCGATTTCTGTCACCGCCTTGTGCTTTTCGGTCGGGAATACTGCACGGCGCGGAATCCCAAATGCGGGGAATGTCCGTTAAAGAAATTTCTTTCTGCAGGCGGTAAAGAGTTTAAGTGTAAATTATAATATGTTATTTTTTATATAGTATAAATTTTATTATTTATTCGACGAGCGAGGGGAAAGACTTACTATATAGGAATAAATTTATTAGTTATTCGATGAACGAGGGGGAGAACCAAAAAGGAACGGGGCAAACCAGCAACTTGATACGGACGCAGTGGTTTTCCCCTTTCCTTTTAGGTTCTCCCCCTCGTTGCTCCCCCTCTCCTTAATCTTTTCCCCTTTCGCCCAAGCTGGAAAGTGTTTAACTTAAAAAACCTGATATATAAATTTTGTTGAAATTTACAGTACTTTGCGAGTTTATCTAAGCAATACTTAAATAGTTCGTTCTGAAATGTAAAGTCGTGTAATCGTAACCGGGTTTGTAAAGTGCGCTTACGATTTTAGTTCAATGTGTTACTTTGTTGAGACTCTTTAAATTTATGCGTTTAGCGAACTTTACGAAGTCTTACGCGCGTTACGAACAAAACTTAAATAGTCCGTTCTATATAAGAAAATTCAAGGAAACTACATAGAGTTCGTAAATAGTAGAACTATTTTATGATAATGTAATTCATATGTTAAATCCTTATGAGCTTGGGCGAAAGAGGATAGAATAAAGGACAAGGGGAGCACGAGGGGAAAGACCTTAAAGGGAAGGGGAAAACCACCGCGTTCTAATCAAGTTTCTGGTTGTCCCCTTCCCTTTTTGGTCTTGCCCCTCGTACGTCGAATACATAATAAGGTTTTTACTATTTAATAATTAATGTGCATTATATCGAAGAAATAAACCGCCCGAATGCGGCTATTCCCTCCGGGTCTCGCTTGAACACGCCCGCGTGTTCAAGGACTTTTGAAAATACTATGCCTATTTCCTGCTTGATAATGTCCATGGCGTTCTCCGCGGTGAACTTATGCTTTGAAAGTACCTGTTCCGCCCAGTCGGCGTGCTTTTCAATTTCGGGATAATTGCGGACGGCTTTAACGCCCTCGTTTACAATTACTTCTGCAAGCTTGGTCATTTCGTCTTTGAGACGGGCGGGGAGAACCGCAAGACCCATTACTTCTATCAAGCCGATGTTTTCCTTTTTGATGTGGTGGAGTTCCGCGTGTGGGTGGTAAACGCCCAGCGGGTGTTCCTCGGTGGTGATGTTGTTCCGCAGGACTAAGTCCAGTTCGTAAAGATTGCCGTTTTTGCGGGCAATAGGCGTTATGGTGTTGTGGGGAACGCCGTCAGTTTCCGCAAGAACGAAAACGCTTTCGTCCGAATATTTCCGCCACTTTTCCAGAATACGTCCGCCCAGTTCGGTAAGGCGTTCATGGTCGGAACTGCTGAGACGAAGCACTGACATGGGCCATTTTACCCGTCCTACCGAAACGTCCTCAAAGCCCTGTATAGTGTAGTTTTCCTCAACGGGAGCGGCAGCCATGGCAAATGTATATCTTCCGCCTTGGAAATGTTCGTGGGTCAGTATTGAACCGCCTACTATGGGCAGGTCGGCGTTTGAACCGATAAAGTAGTGAGGGAACTGTTCCACAAAGTCAAACAGCTTTCCGAATGCGGCTTTGTCTATCTTCATGGGGGTGTGTATGCTGTTGAAAAGTATGCAGTGTTCGTTATAGTAAACATAGGGTGAATACTGGAGGCACCAGCGTTCACCGTTTATTTTTACGGGAATTATCCTGTGGTTCTGACGAGCGGGGTGATTTACCCGTCCTGCATAACCTACATTTTCCTCGCATAAAAGGCATTTCGGATAACCGCTCTGCTTGGCGTTCAGGGCGGCGGCGATGGCTTTGGGGTCTTTTTCGGGTTTGGAAAGATTTATGGTAATATCCAGAGTGCCGTATTCGGTCGCGGCAGTCCACTTCATATCCTTTGCGATACGGTAACGGCGGATATAGTCGGAATCGCGGCTTAATTTATAATAGTAGTCGGTGGCGGCTTCGGGGGATTTTTCCCGATAGAGACTGCGGAATTTTTCAATAACTTCGGACGGGCGGGGCATAAGGCAGTTCATAAGTTTTGTATCGAACAGGTCGCGGTAAACAATACTGTCCTCAATAATGCCCTTTTCCACGGCATAGTCAAGAAGCGAATTCAGGATAGGTTCAAGTTCGAGGTCACGGTAAATTTCCTCGGGCGGGTCGTAGTCGTCTATTCCCAGAACGGCGCAGAGGGAATTTGCGGCGTAAATTCTGTCCTCGGCGGAGATAAGTCCTGTTTCCAGCCCGTAGCAGACCAATTTTCTTATGGAAGTATGTACATTTTCGGAACACATTTCTATACAGCTCCTTAAAACAAATATCTGAAAAAATTATACCACAAAAAAAGCGTTTTTGCAATACACGGAGCGGATTTTCAAGGTATTTCAGCAAGTAAATAAATTGTGAATTTAGTTTTATAAAAATTTGATTAGATAGTAAAAATCATATTATTTATTCGATGAACGAGGGGAAGCACCAAAAAGGGAAGGGGGAAACCGGAAACTTGATAGGGACGCGGCGGATTTCCCCCTTCCCTTTTAGGTTCTCCCCCTCGTGGCTCCCTCTCTCCTTAATCCTATCCCCTTTCGCCCAAGCTGGAAAGGGCTTAACTTAAAGAAACCAGCATATAAATTTTGTTGAACTTTACAGGACTTTGCGAGTTTATCTAAGTAATACTTAAATAGTTCGTTCTGAAATGTAAAGTCGGGTAATCGTAACCGGGTTTGTAAAGCACGCTTACGATTTTAGTTCAATGTATCACTTTGTAAAGTAACTCAAAATTTAGACGTTTAGCGTACTTTACGAAGTCTTACGTGCGTTACGGACAAAAATTAAATAGTTCGTTCTATATAATAAAGTTCAAAAGCATAATGCAAAGTTCGTAAATCGTAGCACTATTTTATGATAATATAATTTATATGTTAAATCCTTACGAGCTTGGGCGAAAGGGGTTAGGATAGAGGAAAAAGGGATGCGCGAAAGCCAACGCAAAGCGTTGGCTGGGAAAGACCATAAAGGGAAGAAACAACCGCGAAGCGGTTTGTTTTGAAGGCACACCGCGTTCCTCCCGTTTCACTGGTTTCCCCCTTCCCTTTTGGGTCTTGTCCCTCGCACGTCGAATTAATAATAAAATTTTTGCTGTTTTAATTAATTTTGGTAAAATTAAATTCATAATTTATTTGTCCATTGAATTACCGAGCGGATTTTCAGCAGTGAAAAACATAAATTTTCCTATAGCAGGCAAAAATTTACCGAAAAACTTGTGCATTTTGCGGGTAAATGACGGAAAGGGCGTGTTTTTTTAAAATTTGTATTGAAAATAACAAAAAAATATGTTATACTATCTTTGTATGTGTGACTTTATGATATTTTTAAAAAGGAGAGATGATAATGCCTGAACTGGAAAACCATCTCGGAACTATAGGCATTTCGGATAAATACCTGTATTCGCTTGTGGAATATACGGTTTCCACCTGCTACGGAGTGGCAGGTCTGGGAAAACGCGGAAGCCTGTTCTCCGCTATAATGGATAAGGCGGGAATAGGTATGGGAAAAGCCGTAAATATAGATATTCACGGCGGGAAATTAGTGATAGGGCTTCATGTTGTGATGATTTTCGGCGTGAATATCTCCGCCGTTACCGACAGCCTTGTCCATAAGCTCCGCTATACTATAAAGGATAAAACAGGAATGGATATCAGCAGAGTTACGGTCTACATTGACGGAATGACAGACTGACGGAACGTTTTACGGAATTTTACAGCGAAAGGAGAAGCTGCCAATATAGAAATATTATGGCAGCGCGGAAATATGATAACAGGAAAAATTCTGAGAGACGCTTTTATTTCGGGCGCGGTCACTATCGCAAACAAAAAGCGGGAAGTAGACCAGCTTAACGTTTATCCCGTTCCTGACGGAGATACGGGTACAAATATGTCAATGACCATGGGGAACGCCCTGCGGGAACTTCAGGTCATGGACGATAACGTCACCGTTTCGCAGGTGGCGGAAGTTACCGCTTCCGCGCTGTTAAGGGGCGCAAGGGGAAATTCGGGCGTAATAACTTCCCTGCTGTTCCGCGGCTTCGCAAAGGGCTTTCAGGGGAAAATTACCGCCGACTGCGAGGACTTCTGCCGCGCGCTTTCCCTTGGCGTTGAGGGCGCGTATAAATCGGTAATGACTCCCACCGAGGGAACTATTCTCACCGTTGCAAGAACGGCTTCCGAAAAGGCGGCGGAGTCGGTAAAATTAACAAATGACGAGACTGCGCTCTGGAGCGACGTCTGCGCGGAAGCGAAAAAGGCTCTGGACAATACCCCCAATCAGCTTCCCGTTCTGAAAAAAGCGGGCGTTGTGGACGCGGGAGGAATGGGCATATATATTATCTGGACGGCTATGCTGGAAGTTTTCAAAGGCGGCGAACCCGCCCGCCCCGCGGACGTTCCAAAAACCGACACGGTCTCCGTTGATTTGACTGCCGTGGGGGATTTTGACGAGGAAATAACCCACACCTACTGCACGGAATTCATTGTCCGCAAGAACGCCGACTGCAAGGACGCTTCACTGTTAAGAGCATTTCTGGAAACCATCGGCGACTGCGTTGTGGCTGTGGACGACGACGATATTATAAAAGTACACGTTCATACCGAACACCCGGGTCAGGCTATTGAGGAGGGTCTGCTTTTCGGGTCGCTTATAAATCTTAAAATAGATAATATGCGCTATCAGCATGAAAATAAAGCCAAGGAAGCCGCCGCGTTCAAGCAGCGGAATCAGCAGCAGTTCACTCCCGCAGAACCCGAAAAGCCTTTCGGATTCGTGGCGGTGGCAAGCGGAGCGGGCGTTGAGGAACTTTTCAGGAACCTTGGCGCGGATTGTATCGTTCGGGGCGGTCAGACCATGAACCCCTCCACGGACGACATTTTGCAGGCAATTATGGCAGTTCCCGCAGAAACGGTTTTCGTTCTGCCGAACAATAAGAATATCATTATGGCGGCGGAACAGGCTGTCCGCCTTGCGGACAGGAAAGTCTGCGTTCTCCAGTCAAAAACCATTCCGCAGGGAATTACGGCGATGATGAATTTTGAACCGGAAGCGGATTTCGACACAAATCGCCTTAATATGTCAAAGAGCCTTGATACCGTTTCCACGGGACTGGTAACATTTGCGGCGCGGGACAGCGATTTTGACGGTCACAGCATAAAGAAAGGCGAGATCCTCGCCCTTGACAACGGCAAACTCGCTTACGCCGAAAAGGAGATACACAAGGCGGCGTATAAACTTGCAAGAAAGCTGATGAACGGCAGTTCCCAATTCGTTAATATCATTTACGGCGCGGACGTTTCCGAAAAGGACGCCGAGGAACTTTACGAACACGTCAGGTCCAAGGCGGGAAATGCCGAGGTAATGCTTATAAACGGCGGTCAGCCGGTGTACTATTATATAATTTCGGTGGAATAAGAGCATGAAAAGAATAAATATTATCACCGGACATTACGGCAGCGGAAAGACCAACTTTTCCGCAAATCTTGCCGTGAAGCTTGCGGAGCGGGGCGAAAAGGTCACCGTTGCCGATCTGGATATAGTAAATCCTTACTTCCGTTCCGCGGACTTTGAGGAGATGTTCGGCTGTAAAGGCATAACCCTTGCCACTCCCATGTATGCAAATTCCAATCTGGATATTCCTGCCATTTCTTTTGATTTAGGCAGAATTGCTTCCGAAAGCGGCTATCTGGTGGTGGACGTGGGCGGCGACGACGCGGGGGCAATAGCACTGGGACGTTACGCAAAGATATTTGCGGAAATGTCCGGCGACGTGGATATGCTTTATGTGGTGAATTGCAGAAGATTCCTTACAAGAACGGCGGACGAAGCCCTTGAACTTATGTACGAGATAGAAGCTGCCGCAAGCATGAAGCATACCGCCATCGTAAATAACACAAATCTCCTTTACGAAACTACCGCGGAAGTCCTCGAACAGTCGGAAAGCTTTGCGGAGGAAATTTCCCGAAAGTCGGGACTTCCCATCGCTTACACCTGCGTTCCGCTGAATATTTCCGCAAATGTGAAACACCCGTTCCCCACGGAAATTTATGTAAAGAAGATCTGGGAACAGACAGAATAGGGATATTCCCTTTTGTAATAAATTAAAAATTTATACCGAAAGGAGTTAATATAATGGCAAAGATTACTGTCAATTTTGAAAAGTGCAAGGGCTGTGAACTCTGCACGACAGCTTGTCCCAAGAAGATAGTTGCGCTGCAAAAGGAAAAGCGCAACAGGAAGGGATATTTTACAGCCGTCTGTACCGATGATTCACAGTGCATAGGCTGCGCAATGTGCGCCACAATGTGCCCCGACTGCGCTATTACAGTAGAAAAGTAAATTCCGTATTGAAAATTAAGTAAGGAGTGACTATTTTGGAACGTAATCTTATGAAGGGCAACGAAGCGCTTGCGGAAGCCGCTATAAGAGCAGGCTGCAAATGTTTCTTCGGCTACCCTATCACACCGCAGACGGAAATTTCCGCTTATCTTGCAAAGCGTTTCCGTCAGGCAGGAGGAATCTTTCTTCAGGCAGAATCCGAGATCGCCGCTATCAATATGGTTCTGGGAGCGGCTTCAACAGGCGTAAGAGCAATGACTTCTTCGTCCTCGCCCGGAATTTCCCTTAAATCCGAGGGCATTTCCTACATAGCAGGATCGGATCTTCCCTGCGTTATCATCAACGTGCAGAGAGGCGGACCGGGACTTGGCGGTATCCAGCCCTCTCAGGCGGACTACTGGCAGGCTACAAAAGCACTGGGTCACGGCGACTTCCAGCTTCTTGTATTTGCACCAAGTTCCGTTCAGGAAATGGTCGACACTGTTACAAAGGCATTCGACCTTGCGGACGAATACCGTATGCCCGCTATGATCCTTGCGGACGGACTTCTGGGTCAGATGATGGAACCCGTTACTTTCCCCGAAATTTCCGCAAAGCAGGTAGAAAAGCCTTGGGCTGCAAACGGTCACGGCAACAAGAGAAAGCACAATATTATAAATTCCCTGTTCCTCCAGCCCGATGTTCTGGAAAAATCGGTACGCGACAGATTTGAAAGATACGCCGAGATAAAGGAAAAACACGCGGAAGCCGAACTTTACATGACCGACGACGCGGAAGTCGTTGTTACCGCATACGGTGCTACCGCCCGTGTTGCCAAATCCGCCGTTAATATGGCAAGAGAACAGGGCATAAAGGCGGGACTTATCCGTCCCATCACGCTCTGGCCTTTCCCCGTAAAGCAGATAAACGAGGGTTCAAAGAACGCTCATACACTGCTTTGCGTTGAGATGTCCATGGGACAGATGATAGATGATGTAAAGCTTGCAATAAATTGCTCCAAGCCTGTTGAGTTCCTCGGAAGAACAGGCGGAGTTATCCCCAAGCCCTCCGAGGTATTTGAGGAAATTAAAAGACTTGCAGGAGGTGCTAAGTAATGGCTGTTGTATTTGAAAAACCAAAGGCATTAGCGGATATAACTTTCCACTACTGCCCCGGCTGTACTCACGGCATAATCCACCGCCTTGTTGCGGAAGTTATAGACGAAATGGGCATTGAGGGCGAAACTATAGGCGTTTGCCCTGTAGGCTGTTCGGTAATGGCATACGATTATTTCAACTGCGATATGATCGAAGCCGCTCACGGACGCGCTCCCGCCGTTGCAACGGGCGTAAAGAGAACAAATCCCGATAAGTATGTTTTCACATATCAGGGCGACGGCGACCTTGCGGCTATCGGTACCGCCGAGACTGTTCATGCCGCCACAAGAGGCGAGAACATTGTTGTAATTTTCGTAAACAACACAACTTACGGAATGACAGGCGGACAGATGGCGCCTACCACACTTCCCGGACAGGTTACGCAGACCACGCCTTACGGACGTGATCCTGAACTTGCAGGTTATCCCGTAAGAGTATGCGAAATGCTCGCTACTCTCAGCGGAACGGCTCTTGCCCAGAGAGTTGCGGTAAACTCCGTTCCCCATATAAGAGAAGCCAAGAAAGCCATTAAAAAGGCTTTTGAAAATCAGCGCGACAAGAAAGGCTTTTCCATTGTAGAAGTCCTTTCCACCTGTCCTACCAACTGGGGACTTTCTCCCGTGGACGCTTTAAAACGTCTTGAAGATGAAATGATCCCTTACTACCCGCTTGGAGTCTACAAGGACACAAACGCATTCCCTAAAAAGGAGGCTGAATAATTATGACTCATGATATACTTCTTGCGGGATTCGGCGGACAGGGAATACTGTTTGCGGGAAAGATACTTGCATATTCGGGACTTATGGACGAAAAGGAAGTTTCCTGGCTGCCGTCCTACGGACCTGAAATGCGCGGCGGTACCTGCAATTGTTCGGTATGCATTTCCGACAAGCCTATCGGTTCTCCGCTTGTGCTTGAACCGACCATACTCATTGTAATGAACACTCCGTCCATGGAGAAATTCGCGGGAGCGGTAAAGCCGGACGGTGTAATTGTTTCCGACAGCACAATGGTAGACGTTAAGACGGACAGAACGGACGTAAGAGCGTTCTACATACCCGCAACGCAGCTTGCCACGGATAACGGACTTCAGGGCGGCGCGAACATGATCCTGCTTGGAAAAATGTTCCGCGAAACGGGAATAGTTTCAATGGATATTTTCAAGAAAGCCGTTGAAAAGGTAGTTCCCGCAAAGAAAGCCGCCCTTGCGGCAAACAACCTTAAAGCCGTTCAGATAGGAATGGACTACGAGGGCTGATAAAAATATTACCGCGCAAAGATTTTAAGGTCTTTGCGCGGTTTTTTTTATCAGTGATCGCGGCTGTCGCGGATCTCAATGAACCTGTCAAGAAGTTCCTGATCCTTGAATTGGTAAGTCGTTCTGTCATAGCGCAGGTCTGTAATATCCCAGAGCATAGGACACATTCCGCGGGAATATGCGGCTTCGCATACCGAACTTACGAAAAGCCGTGCGGACTCGGGATCTTTGTTTCTTGTGGGACAGCCGTATTCTCCGATTATTACGGGAACACCGTTGTCTGTGAAACGCGTCTTTACCTTATCCATATATTTGTTGAGTTCTTCAAAGTCCGCGTCTGTTCCCCAGTCGGAACGCATCTTTCCCCATGAAGCGTCCTCCTCAAGTATTGCAAATGAGGACGGCGTGTAATAGTGTACCGAAACGGCGCATCTTCCTGCGGGATCGTCGGGCATTCTGAAACATTCATCGCAGGTAAGGTCTATGTCCGTGTTGTAACCTGCAATAAGCAGATGGCGCTTTTCGTTGTTTCCGCCCGAACCGCGGACAATGTTCACGAATTTCTGATTCATGTCGTTTAAAATCCCGTATGCTTTTTCCTTGTCGCCCTGATTGCTGTAACGGTTCCAGACTTCGTCCCATGCGCCCTCCTCGTTCAGCGACTCGAATATAAGATGATCGCCGTATTCCTTGAAAGCTTCAGAAAGCTGCGTCCAGATACTTTCGTACTTTTTAAAACATTCGCCGCGCTGATCGTCCTTGCCGAACTTTTCAAACCAACCGCCGTCCCAGTGGATATTCATAACAACGTAAAGACCGCTGTCCAGCGCCCAGCCTACAACTTCTTTTACGCGGGCGAGGTAGTCGGGGTTTATGTCGTAATTTTCCCGTGACATCATGTTTGACCATGCAACGGGTATGCGCAGGCTTTCAAAACCGCAGTCCGCGTAGCCCTGTATCATTTCTCGGGTAACAACGGGACTTCCCCAGCCTGTTTCATACTTCTGCACGTCGGAATAATTCATTCCGCAGGATTCAAAGGTATTTCCCAGATTTATGCCGATACCCATATCGTTTACGATCTCCTGTGTGGTCATTTCCCGAACCTCGTTTGCCGTTGTTGTTTTAGCTGCCGTTGCGTTTCCTCCGCAGCCCGAAAATCCCGCGGCGCATATTGCGGCGGACAGCAGCGCGGAAATTACTTTCCCGTAAAATTTCATAGCTTTTTCTCCTTTTTTGAAAACGTTTACAAATTTTGACTGTTAAAACAGGCGTTTTTGCCTGTTTTAACATACTATTAATAATTTTCCTTGCGGACTTCAAAGAAGCTGCGGGGGTGATTGCAGACGGGGCAGACATCGGGGGCGCTCTTGCCCATTACAAGATGACCGCAGTTGCGGCATTCCCACATTTTCATTTCGCTCTTTTCAAAAACCTGCTGCATTTCCACATTTTTTAACAGTGCGCGGAAACGTTCCTCGTGGGCTTTTTCGATCTGTCCCACGGCGCGGAATTTCTCCGCAAGGTCGGTGAAGCCCTCCGCTTCGGCGTCCTTGGCGAAGCCCTCGTACATATCGGTCCATTCGTAATTTTCGCCGTCTGCCGCTGCGGCAAGATTAGCCTTGGTGTCACCTATCCCGCTCAATGCTTTCAGCCAAATTTTTGCGTGTTCCTTTTCGTTGTCGGCTGTTTTAAGGAAAATTTCGGCTATCTGCTCGAATCCCTCTTTTTTAGCCGCGCTTGCAAAATATGTATACTTGTTTCTTGCCTGACTTTCTCCCGCAAAAGCGGCGAGAAGGTTCTTTTCGGTTTTGCTGCCTTTAAGTTCCATGTTTAAAACCACCTTTTTCCTGCCAAATCGGCATATTATGATATAATTATATAATATCGTTCGGGCTTTGTCAAGAGTCATTTTATGCCTGTAACAACGCGGTCGTTCCCCGAAAGGTCTTTGTGTATCTCAATATTTTTATAGCCGCTTTTTCGGAGAATATCCCGCACCGCTTCACCCTGCTCGTAACCTATCTCAAAGGCGATAAGCCCGCCGTCCTTGAGAATTTCCCCCCAGAGCGCGGAAATTATACGGTAGAATTTCAGACCGTCCGCGCCGCCCCGAAGTGCAATTTCGGGCTCGTGTTTTACTTCGCGGGAAAGCTCGGTCATTTCCTTGTCGGTGATATAGGGCGGGTTGGAAACTATCCCGTCAATTTTGCGGTATTCCCCGAAATCGTCGGGATCAAGGAAATTTTCCAACAGCCTGCCGTCGGTGATGTCGCCTTTTATAATTTTCACGTCCGCACCGTTGCTTTGGATATTTTTGATAAGATAGGGCATGGCGTCGGAAGAAAGTTCCACGGCGTGGATCTTGGCTTTCGGGAGTTCCTTTTTCAGAGTGACGGCGATACAGCCGCTGCCGCTGCAAAGGTCGCATATTTCGGGGGAACTGTTCCCTGCCTTTTCAAAATGTTCAAGAACGCGCTCCACGAGAATTTCCGTATCGGGTCGGGGAATAAGCACACCGTCGCCTACAAAGAACGTTCTGCCGTAGAAATCCCATTTTCCCAGAATGTATTGGAGCGGAATGCCCGAACAACGCTTTTCGGCGGCGGACATAAGCCTGTCCGCGTCGGGTTCGGGAACTTCCCTGTCGCCGTTCAGAAGCAGAGTCACCTTGTCCGCATCGAGAATATCCTCAAAAAGGCAGTCGGTGTTAAAACGGTGATCCTCTACGCCCGCGGCTGCAAGCATATTTTCGGTAAGCTCGTAAAGTTCTTTTAAAATCAAAATTTAAACGTCCTTTCAGAAAGAAATTATTTCCAGATGTTCTAAAAGTATTTTTGTGCCGATGAGAATAAGTATTATTCCGCCCGCTATTTCGGCTTTGTTCTTGTACTTTGCGCCGAAGCGGTTTCCTAAAATTACCCCGCCGAGGGACAGGGCGAAAGTCGTAACGCCGATTATAAGAATTGCAAAGAAAATGCTGACTTCAAGGAACGCAAAAGTTATTCCCACCGCGAGAGCGTCAATGCTCGTTGCAATTGCAAGCATGAAAAGCTCGCCTATCTTCAGGGAATACTCTTTCTCCTCGTCCTCGTCCTTTTCGTGCAGGGCGTCGAAGATCATTTTCCCGCCGATGAAAAGCAGCAGCACAAAGGCTATCCAGTGGTCGAAAGACTCGATATATTTTGAAAATCCCGAACCGAGGAAGTACCCGATAAGGGGCATCAGTGCCTGAAATCCGCCGAAGAACAGGGCGATAATATAGGCGTGTCCGAGGTTAAGTTTCCGCATATTGAGACCTTTGCAGACGGAAACGGAAAACGCGTCCGCCGAAAGCCCTATGCCAATCATGAAAAGTTCAAAAAAGCCCATACTTATTTCTCCCAAAATAGAGTTAAGAGTTGAGAGTTAAGAGTTGAGAGCAGGCTGAGCCTGAAATAAGAGTTAAGAGTTGAGAGTTAAGAGTTGAGATACTGACGGAACTCCCTAATTTACTTTTTTACGAAAATTATTATTTTCACAAAACTAAATCTAAAAACAGAACACTTACAGGTTATGTCAATATCTTAACTCTCAACTCTCCACTCTCAACTCTTTAAAGAGTATGTTCAGGGTTGTACTATTATACCAAATTTGCTGATTAAAACAAAATACAATTAAAATAAAAAATTACGTATTTGCTATTGCAAATCAGAAAATTTATGTTATAATAATAGTATGTGAAAATTTATAGGAGGCAAACAGATGAACATTGATATTCTGAATCTTATTACCCGCGCGGAAGCCGCGGCTCAGCCCGCCGAAGTGGATATGACAGGCTCCCTCGTTTCGTCCGTGGTGATGATGGTACTCGTTATCGTGCTGATGTATTTCCTTATGATCCGTCCCCAGAAGAAAAAGGACAAGGAAGCCAAGGAAATGCGCGAAAATCTCCAGATAGGCGACGAAGTTACCACTATCGGCGGAATTACAGGCATTATCGTCCGCAAAGGCGAAGATACCGTCGTTATCGAAACAGGCGGCGACCGTTCAAAGATACGCGTGAAGTTATGGGCAATTTCCGAAAACGCCACCGTCCATGACATTCAGGAAGAAGCCGTTAAAAAGAAGTAATACCATAAGGCAGACTGAATTTTCAGCCTGCCTTTTTGATTCGGTAAAATCAATATCCGTCCGTGCCGTTTATGGACTCGTCGTTTTCTATCCAGTTTTCAACGTTTATGGTGGTGTATGTGTCTTTTGTGTTGCGTATGATCACCGTGGTAATTCCCGCGTTGATTATCATCCGCTTGCACATGGAACAGGGTTCCACATCGCCGTCAAGATTGCCCGTTTTTGCGTCGTGACAGGCAAGATAAAGAGTCGCCCCGAGCATATCCTGCCGCGAAGCCGCAATTATCGCGTTCGCTTCGGCATGAACGCTGCGGCAGAGTTCGTAACGCTGACCTTTGGGAATGTTCAGCTTTTCGCGGGTGCAGTAGCCAAGGTCTATGCAGTTTGAACGTCCCCGCGGCGCGCCTACATATCCCGTGGAAATTATCCTGTCGTTGCTGACGATTATCGCCCCGAAATGCCTCCGCAGACAGGTGCTGCGTTCCAGTACGGTTTCCGCTATGTCAAGATAATAGTTTATTTTATCTCTTCTGTTATGATTTTCCATTTTATCTGCTCCTTTATATAAGACATAATATCAGTATCAGCAGCAGAATGACCGCGGCTGCCGCTGCTGCAAGTATTATAATGAATTTTCTGCGCGGCTTGTCCTTTGGCGGTGCGAAAGTCCTGTCAAGGTCTTTCTGCATTTTTTTAATGTCCTTTTCAAGCTGCTTTATTTTGCGGTCATCGCCTTTCAGTTCAAACTTCGGCATTGAGTTCCTCCGCGGCTTTGGCGGCTTTTATCATAATTGCACATTCAAGGCGCTTCTTTTCCGTTTCGCAGGACAGCTTGTGGGCGGTGAGGATATTCCCCGTGTAAATGTAGTTGTTTGCGTTGCAGCCGCCGCTGCAATAGAATTTCGCCCAGCACTTCCTGCAGTCCTCTTTTGAATAGATGTGCGCCGCCGCAAATTCCTTTTTAATTTCGGTGTTGAACGTGCCCTCGTTGATGTTTCCCATGTGATATTTTTCAATTCCCACGAACTGGTGGCATGGGTAAATATCTCCGTCGGGGGTAATTGCAACATATTCGTTTCCGCTGCCGCAGCCCCGTAGACGTTTTATGGCGCAGGGCCCTTGGTCAAGGTCAAGCATGAAGTGGAAAAAGTTGAAATGCTTTCCCTGCTTGTCGTGTTCGAGGATAATATTTGCAAGGCGTTCGTATTCGGAGAATATGGCGGGCAGTTCCTTTTCGGTAAGGGCGTATGGCATTGACGGGTCGCAGACTACGGGTTCGACCGAAAGCTGGTCGAATCCCTCATTATAAAGATGAACTACATCTTCCGCAAAATCAAGATTGTATTTTGTAAATGTTCCGCGGACGTAGTAATTTTCGTGGTTGCGAAGTTCCACTAACTCCTTGTACTTGTCCATTATCCGGTCGTAACAGCCCGTGCCGTCAACCCGCTTTCTCACGCGGTCGTTGACGTCCTTTCTGCCGTCTACAGAAAGCACCACATTGGACATTTCCTTGTTTATGAAATCCATTTTCTCCCTGTCAAGCAGCATACCGTTTGTGGTTATGGTAAATCGGAAACGCTTTCCGAATTCCTTTTCGCGGCTTCTGCCGTATTCCACAAGCTGCTTTACAACGTCCCAGTTCATAAGCGGTTCGCCGCCGAAGAAATCCAGCTCCAGATTTTCCCTGTCGCCCGAATTTTCAAGCAGGAAGTCCATAGCTTTTTTTCCTGTTTCAAAACTCATGTGCATACGTTTTCCCAGCCCGTAGTCGCCTGTGGAAGCGAAGCAGTATTCGCAGCGGAGATTGCAGTCCTGTTCCACTAAAAGGCACATAGCCTTGACGGGCGCAGCCACCGAGCAGGCGGCGAATTTTTCATAATCGTCCTCGGAAAACAGCACGCCCTCCTTGTAAAGCTGAACTATTTCCTTGTAGCTTGTAACAACGTCCCGCTCGTCGTGGAAGCGCATCATTTTTTCAATGACCCACCGGGGACATTCCTCCTCGAAAGGCGGTTCAACATTGTCAAGCAGGTCATAGGTTATTTCGTCCACAAGGTGGACGCCGCCGCTGTGAACGTCAAGGACTATATTCAAGCCGTTAAGTTTGTATTTATGTATCATAATAAACGCCCCCGTTTTCATAAAAACAAATAAGGGACATTTCTGCCCCTTACCTTATCGTGATACAAGGCTTACGCCGACTCGAACGCGTTTTCACGCCCGAGTCCGTATCCGACATTACTTCTCGCACTTCTGATTAGCGACCGTGCAGGAAGTTTTGCACGCAGACTGGCAGGAAGCCTGACATTTTCCGCAGCCGCCCTTTGCGGCGGTAGTCTTGAGATTTGCCTTGTTAATTGTAACAATGTGCTTCATTGGGAAAACCTCCAAAAAAAATATTATGATAATTATACCACATTATCCGACACATTTCAATAGTCATTTTAACGAAATCTTTTGGGAGAATTTACACCAATTACACCACCCAGAGCGGAGCATATAAGGATTATTAACATTTTGGTAAAAAATCCCCCGAAAGAGAAGCTTTTTACAAAGATAAAACCGAAGATAAGCGTAAAGGCAAAAATCACAAGACCGCAGGCAAGTCCCGACTTTATGCCGTTTCTGCCGCGGCGGTTTGCGGCGGTGAATCCCGCCGAGAAACAGCCCGCGCATAACGCAAAGCTCGACATTACCGTAAAAGTGCCGTCGCTCAGGTCCACTGCCGAGGCTATTGCCGAAAATACCGCGCTTGCCGTGAAAATTGCCCCGATACAGGCAAGAACGGTGTGCAGAATAAGAAGAATACGCTCGTTCCGCAAGCGTTCGGCTGTGCTTTTCCGCCGCATATAAATGCCCCCTCTTGATACTATCATTAAATGACTATTCCGCAAATGGACAAAATATGCAAAATTGCACAGAAATTTTGCCGTCAGATGTGCATAATGATAATTGATTGATTGGAAAAATTGTGTTATAATAATATAAAACTTACGGAGGGAGGAATACTATGTCATATATAATGCCTATAGGTGTGGGGATTTCGGACTACGGCGCGGGTTACGGCGGCTCGGCTTACGGAATGAGCATTTATCGGAAGAATGCTGCGCAGAAACCGCAGGAAACTTCTCCGTCGGGGCTGCGGATGTTTTCAGACCTGCGGAACGGCGGGACTTCTAATGGGAAAATTTCCAAGGAAGCCGACCTGAAAAGGCGGTTCGATTCCTATGAATGTCAGACCTGCAAGAACCGTAAGTATCAGGACGGTTCGGACGATTCGGGAGTGTCTTTCCAGACGCCTACACGGGTAGACCCAAAGGCGGCGGCTTCGGCAGTAAGGAGCCACGAACAGGAACACGTCAGCAGGAACCGTTCCAAAGCAGAGCGCGAGGGCAAGGAGATAGTTTCCCAGACCGTTACGATACATACGGGCATCTGTCCCGAGTGCGGCAGAGTGTACGTTTCGGGAGGTACTACAAGAACGACCACACGGGACGCTTCCGAGGCTGATAAGTTCAATGTGGGACTTTCCGACCCGTCAATGGATAAGGGCAGGTTCTTCAACACCGCCGCGTGATTATACTATTATACTGTGTTCAAAAGCAGTCTCCGTGATTTACGGCGGCTGCTTTTTCGTAGAAATGCACATATTTTGCATAATTTGCACAATTCAGACAATTTGCGGAGTGGAGTTTTGTGGGCAAAACGCTGATTTTAAAAAAAATGCTTGACAACTAAGATTGAATGTAGTATACTAAAAAAGCTGACTCACGAGGGAGTCGAAAAGAGCCGAAGAAAAAAGT
>CANRFB010000047.1 GCA_947629785.1 uncultured Clostridia bacterium
TGCAGCATTTTTACCACCTCTATCTTTATTATATCACTCGTGTCAAGCTTTGGCATTATTTTGGTGGATTGCTATAGGTTCATACTCGTCTATCTCCAGCTTTAAGTCTTTTATTAGCTCTTTTCCAGATTCGTCAGTATCGGAAGTTCCTGTAACCGTTACGGTATACTTATCATAATACATAACCACTTTGATTTTATTGTTTTCGGTTAAATTTTCCATTTTATCGGGATGCATTTCTGATTTAAGTCTTCCGCCTTCAAGGATAACGCTTTTGCCAAGTCGGGTAAGAATAACTGTGCCCTCTAATTCTTCTTTTTCCTGCTCTTGCTCATCTTCATTAAGGCTGTGTTTCTTTTTTATATTGATCATATCGCCGTTGCTGTCCCATTCGACAGTAAGCGTTACTGTATCTTTGCCTATTTTATAGCTGCATTCTGTATCGCTTACTATACGCATTTCACTTATGGTCGCGAGACTTATGTCCGCTCCGTCTTTGACAGTAAGGCATTTTCCGTCAAATACTAAATCCATAGAGTATCATTCCTTTTTATTAGCTACATAATTAGCCGCGGCGGTGGAGCTTTCGGCGGGATCCTTATAAAGAAAACGAAGTGTGCCGTCTGCCATTTGAATTTTACTGCCAACGCCCTCGCAGGTCAGTCCGTCTTTTTTTGATAAGGCTACACCATGATATTTTTGGTTTTCAACTATTCGCTGATTTACTGCCTGTGTAAGAGCGCCAGAGAAATCCCATTCCAATTCCGAGGGCATATCTCCAGTTATTGAAGCATAGGAGCCTGAAAAGGAAAGATATATGGTTGCATTTGTCACCATATGGGTATAGTACGCTCCTTCAAAATCCAATGTTGATCCGATAGTGAAAAAGTATGATATAAGGCGGCACCTTTCCAATGTAAAAGCCTGCAAGGTCATATCTCTTACGCGCCTGTACACCGAATCGCAGCATTGCTGGGAAACGTATTTCGATTGAATTTTTATAGTGTGCAGGGCATCAGATACCGCACCTGAGGTAATGCGTTCAGATTCGCCAGAGTCGGTACTGTCGTTAATGCCAAGCACGCCCGTTATCGGTCCGTATAGTACGCCCTCTTGAATATCAGTGCGGTCGCTCGGTTCAAAGCTCAGCGTATTATACCAATTGCCGAAACCGTAGAATCTCAGGGTATCATAAGCATCACAATACCATGTGCCGCAAGCGGCTTGTGCAAGAGCCGTTATAATACTTCTGCAAGTAGTGGCAAGGTCGGCATACGGTATTTTTGGAATTGCTTCAACTATTGCGTTACCCTCGCAGCCGTTTTTGAAACCCGCCTGCGATCCGATAGCGCCTAATACATTATTTGTTGCGACATTTCCATCATCATCTGGTGTAAGGCTTGTGTAATTGAAAGGTAAGTCAAGAAACACTGTACGATCGGTGGCGGTTACGTTAAGAACGTTTCCGCTGACGCTGCGGGACGAAACATAGTAGGTTGGAGCGGAAAAACCATGCACATGACATTCGGCAGAAGGACTTATATAGGGTATTCCTGCATATTTCGTAAGGTCAATAGAAAAGGAAAGCTGTGAAGCACATATGCCGTCAGTAGGCAGACCGCCAGCATTGTTTGTAATAGTTATATCTCCCACAATTTGATTTTCAGACATTTTATATTCTACACCCTCGCAGGATATGGAGTATATGCCATATTGGTATGATTCATTTGAAATAATGGATTTTGCGTTAAGAGTGAAAGAGACTGCCCATAAATTCAAGGTGTCATTCTGAATAATCACCTGCGCGCTGAAATCTTCCAGCATAAAGGAATCTTCCTGATCGCCGATGGTGCAGGAGATGTAGCCGTATCTGCTGCGGGAGCGGAGCATATTCTTGACATTAAGCGGTACATTATTCAAAGAAATGTTATAGCTTTTCCGAACGCCAAGGCAAGGATTGATCTCTGTTCCGTCTGAAGCCGTAAAGGCATTATTTGTATCATATACTTTTTGCAGGCTTTCGGAAAAGCCTGAATTCTGTATGTATTGACTTACATCAAGGTCTCGAATAATCAGCTTCATTCATTTACCGCCTCCGTTTCTTTTGATAAGTGCATATCAAAAAGGGTAAAACTTATATCCCACAGCATTATATTTGAGAACTCCACGCAGACCGAACAGGAAAGATCCTGCAAGTCTGCATAGAATTCTACACCGTCAACGGTGCATTTAACAGAATACTCGTCCATATATTCTTCCAGTGCATTTTTTATCGCGGTAGGCACACGCGCAGATATATTGTAGACGTTATGCGCTCCTATACTGCTTTCTTCATGCGTAAACCGATCCGACTGCATTACGCGCTGTGTGGATTCCCGTATACCACCTTGGACTATGTATTGCGTTATATCGTAATCTTTAACCTTGATCAATACGAAAACACCCTCTTACCAGTTTGCACGGAAATATTGTTAAACTTCTTTGCAAGGATAGCAGTGATCTTATTCATATCAGCGGAGAGTTCTCCCGTGAGTTCAAGCTGCAGTTTGATACTCTGTTCGCTGCCCGAAGTCAATGCCGCCTTGAATAACTCAATAAGCACATCTAATTTATCATTGAGTCTATCCAGCTCCTCAATAACAGGAGCGTTGCTTTCGCTTGATACGGCTGCCGAGTTCGGCAGTGTCAATAGTGCCGCATCAGGCAGAGTGGGAAGTTTCTTGTTTATGTCAGAAGCTATTTGATTAAGCTGCTCATAAGTGAGTGAACTCATATTCGAGAGTACGTCTGCCATATTATCAGTGAATGTAGCTTCCATAGCAGCCCTTATTTCAGGATCCTTTGATGCCAATTTTGCGATAAAATCGTCCGTCATAGAATCAGCCGCATCTGCAAGACTGATCTTTTCCAAACCTTTTATCATACCCTCGCCTGTGTTTTCGCCCATATCTTCGGCTTTTCCAGACGGCGAATGAATGTCAAGATCCTTTTTGACCTGCTCGATATAGGTATTGCAAAACTCAGTAGCGGCAGCGGACAGATCACTTTCTTTGTTTTTAATACCTGCAATATATCCCGCGACCGTATCCTGACCGCTGACCTGTGCTTTCCCGGGGAGTTCTCCGATAAGTGCATCTACCTTTGAAATGAAACTCTGGTTGAGTTCATCAATTTTAGGTTGATACTTGCTATCTGCCATTTCCATGGCTTTATTTTTGTACGCATCGAAATTCTTAACATATTGAGAAAATTGGCTTTCGGACATCTTATTCAGAATGTCCATTGTGTCCTTTGCCGTTTCATCATCAAGAGTTTCGATCCAGTCAAGTACGTTCTGCGAAGCCCCTTTTGCTGCCAATCTGTTCTGCGCTTTTTCAAATTCATTGAGCTTTTTAAGTGCCTCCGCTGGATCCGCAAGAGATGTGACATCTGCGCTTTTGCCATTTGCATCTGTTTGAGTGGATTTCTTAACAAAAGAACTTGTATTCCACAATTTGTTGAACAGTTTATCCCTCGCAGACGTAAGCGATTTTAAACTGTTTTGGTAGCTGGAAACTTCTTCTTTAAGAGCGGTTTCCGTATCGGTTACGCTCTTTTTCAGTCCGTCTTTTGTAGCCTTGACTGTTTCATCAGCAAGTTTCTGACGTCCTTTTAATATTTCCGAATTATACTTTTTGTATAAGTCGGATTCGTGATCCAAAGCACTTATAATGCTCTCAAATTCAGAATAGAACATTTCGTCTGTCATTTCCAAATCTGTTTCTTTTCGTTCTTTGAGGGCATCTACCTGATCTTCTATCTGCTTTTCATAAGCATTTTTCTGTGCTGTCGTCTGTTCGTCAAAATACTCTTGATTTTGCTCGTAGTATTTCCACCAGTCTTCTGATTCTTCAAGTCTGTATTTTTCAAGAAGTTTTTGACGCTCTGTCCAATACTCCTCATCACCTATCCCGTGTACGGCTTTTCGGTGATCCAGTTCGTCCATTTTAGTATTCAGAGTTTCCAAAAGGGTATTGTTAAGTTCGTCAAGACCTTTTGATGTTCCGTTTGCGGCGGCTTTGTAGCTTTCCTCAACCTTTTTGCCAACTTCTTCTGCATTAAGCTGAGCAGTAGATTTAATACTGTCGGTAAGTTCTTCCTCGGCTTCGGTTGTCGAATTTACCAAGCCCTCATATTCGTCAATAACCGATTTGTATCCTTCCATCTGCTGCGAGATAGCGGAATATGCGGTCGATGCGCGGGAAGCTTCTTTTTCTGCCGCATCTGTGGCTTCTGCCAGTTCTAAAAACGATCCTTCCCATGCCAAGCCCGCTGTGGAACCCTGCGCAATTGCTTGATTCTCCAACTTTTTCAAGCGATCATATTCGGTGGTCGCTTTCTGCATATCGTTCCACGCTTGATCATACGCTTCTTGATCGTAATTCAGCAGTGCTTCTCCGTAGCTTTGCTGTAACGCTCCTATTTTAGCGTTACGGCGCATATCTTCAATATAGTCATCAAAGGATGCAGACAAATCTTTATAGCCTTGTATCTGGCCGTTTACGACTTGAATATTAGCACCTGATACCTCGTTCAATCTTGCAACAGCCGTCTCCAAATCCTGCGTTGAACCTGTTGCTCTACCGTTTTCATCAACGAGATTCTGTACTTCCTGCCAGTAACGAGCTGTGGCGTCAGCATTTTTATCCGCTTCATCCATGTTTTTGCGAGCGGCATCAACGGATTTGTTGTAAGCGGCAGTTTGGTCGAATATAGCCTGCGTGGTATCGTCTATGGCATTACGCTGTTTAAGATTTTCGGCAGCAGCATCTATCTGTTTGGCTATATATGAAGCGAGGGCAACAGTAAGAGCTATAATAGCCGCATAGGCTACCATCTGTGCCTCTGCCGTGAGTTTCGTTGCAGCAGCAAGTGCCTCTTCACTGGCAGCGGCAGTCGCCGCAGAAGTATTAAGTCCAGTTTGCGCAGCCGTAGCCGCAACAGAAGCAGACTGTACAAGTTGTATCGCCTGTACAAGTTCCTGAAGATGTGATGCAAATTGCAGCACTTTCCACGTTGCCCATGCCGCTCCCATGCCCTTGATTGCCGATATTATAGCATCGGAGTGCTGAGCAATCCAGTCAAGCCATTCAATAATAGCAGGGAATCCTTTTTCAGTCGCGAAGTCGGCAGCCTTTGAAATAAATTCACTTACTGATGCGGCGATCCTGCTTATGGCATCCGCCAGTTCGCCCTCGGAGCACTCCGTATTCAGATTACGGATATCTTGTGTAACGTGTTGAGCAGCAGAACGGAAAGGCTCTTCGAGAGAGTTGAATATTGTATTTTCTACACCTTCCAGTGACGAAGTGAGCGCCGTCATATCGCCGCTGAGGTTGTCCTGCATTGTTTTAGCGGTCGATTCAAGAGCACCGTTACAGTCGGTTATTTTGCCGTTTAAATCATCATATTCCTCACTGACCCCAGACAAGAGAGCTTGCAGGGTATCAAGCTGAGTTTTACCGCCGAGTTTCGCTTCAAGCTGTGTGATACGCTCTGTATCATCGCCGTACTCATCAAGGCGTGATTTTACCAACTTAAGTGTTTCGTCAAGACCGATAAAATGTCCCTCTGCATCAAAGGCAGATGCGTCAAGAGTGTCCATAGCACTTGCTGCATTCTTGTTTGCACCTATAAGGTTTACAAGTATAGAGTTTAACGCAGTTCCTGCTTCTGCGCCCTTAATACCTCTGTTGGCCAGAGTACCGAGCAGGGTAGCGGAAGTTTCCAGCGGAACATTAAGATTTTTGAGAGTTCCGCCGCACACAACATATGCTTCAAGCAATTGCTGTAATGAGGTGTTGGACGAAGATTGTGTCTTAGTGCAGACATCGAGATAATGCTGCAAGTCTTCAACGGCAATACCCATTGCCGACATTGAATCGGTAACAAGGTCGGAGCAGTTGGCAAGATCCATTGCACCTGCTTCGGAAGCGCGGAGAACAGGCATTAAGCCCTCAAGCATTTGGTTTGTGTCCCAGCCTGCGAGCGACATATACCCAAGTGCAGAGGCAGCCTCTGTGGCTGTTTTAGACGTGTTCGCTCCAGCTTGTGCAGCCGCTTCCGTAAGGGAATCTAACTGATCTTGTGTCGCACCCGACAGTGCTTCAACATTCGACATAGCTTTTGTGAAGTCCATGCCGACTTTTGAAACTTCGACAGTACCCGCCGCAACAGCTCCAGCTATGGCTCCTGTGCCTGTTGCTACGATAGTAGTCATTTCATGTATATCATTCTTGACCTTTTCGGCAGCTTGTTCAAGTTTGTTAAGAGAGGTTTTATAGTTGTCTGCCGCAGTCTTAGCTTGTTTATCGGCTTCCGCCGCCTGCTGTGTAACTCGCTTGCGCTCTGCTTCCGCCTGCGCTTCTTCTTCGGCAGCACGGGCAGCTTCCTCGGCAGCTCTGCGTTTCTCCTCTTCTGCGGCAGCGGACTCCTGCTCTATGCGAAGCCGTTCCTGTTCTTCCTGCGCGGCTCGCTGAGCTGCCAGTCCGCCCGCTTGAATTGCGGACGCGACTTCAGTTTGCTGTTGCTCTAATTGTTTAAGATTTATTCTTAATGATTCGGTGTCGCGTATGTATTTTTGATACACGTCCTGCGGCAAAGCGTTCTTATCTGCCGCGGATACTTCGGCTTTTTGTTTTTCAAGCTGTTCCAATGACTTTTTAAGATCATCAACAGCTTTCTTAGCCCTGTTATAATCGTCTTCGGGAATAGTATCGCCGTTTAATTTTTTCGCATTGAATTCTTTTAATTGAGTGGTAGCCTGTTCAAGGCTTGCTTCTACGGCGGCTATCTTTTCTTGATATTCCTGTATGCTGGCTTGATTTTGTTTCCACTTCTCAAAACCCTTGGTTATATCGTCATTCGCCGATTCCATAGCTTTAAGGTTTTTAGTCGTAGTTTCAACTGCCGTGTTTAACTGTTCCTGCTTTGTCTGGAGCAGAGTAATATTGTTCGGATCCAATTCAAGGAGTTTATCGACTTCTTTAAGATCCTTAGTCAAAGTTTTAAGACTTTTCTCAACTTTTACAAGGGAAGATCTGACAGGGCTTTCGTCCGCTTCAAATTTTATTTTAATACCTTTTCCGTCCATTATTTTATCACTCCTTTGTAAAGCGAACTCCTCCAGCTACTATATCAACGCATTTGTCATAGAAAAGTTCCTGATATTTATCACTGTTCTTGTAGATATGAGGTTTAGGCGGCACACGCTGACCTTTCTTTGACCCCCTTGTAATAACGTGTCCGTATTCGAGCGGCATTTCAAGGAAAGGTTTTGTTTTGTTGTATATCTCATATCCTTGCTTTGTTTTGCGCATTACCCAACCTTTTTTGTAGTTTCCTGTATCGGAGGGACTGTCCTCTTTAATGCTTTCCAGACAGTCGGAAGCGCAGTCTTTTGCGGCAATCAAAATACTGTCGTGTATTTCTTCAATATCTGTTTTATATGCTTGTATGATTGTCTGGGTAAGATCATCAATAGAAACTGTATTGGACATATAGAATCCCCTTTCATATCAGAAGTTATCGAAGTCCGCTTGCGTTGCTTTTCTGCGTGTTCCTGTCGGTGTTTTACCGCCGTTCTTTATGGTTATGTATTCGTTTATAGTATTAAGAAGAAAACCAATGGATAATGTGTTTACATCATTCATATTAAGTCCGCAGGTCAAGCAGCAGGCTATAAGATTTTCGGAAGTAAGTTTTTTACCACCTACGGTACCTGTGGAAAGAACCTGATCAAACGCTTTCCCCAACAACTCCATAGCGATCGGCAGCAGTTTCGTAATCGGGAATTCCTCGAAAGAGTCTATCCATACATCAGGATCTTGAATTGCAGGGTCGGCGGCTTTTGCCATTGCCCATATAAGGCGGTATCCGATTTCGAGCGTAAGTTTTGCCTTGTCCATATCGGTCGCGCTTATATTGGTTTCCATAGCTTTCAGGCGCAGGAAATCATCATAATACTCTACGCCGAACTGTTGCTTATATAAACAGAGAACCGCTCCCGTAGCAGCTATGTCAAAAGATACTTTTCCAGCAGTTATAGTTTTCAGCATACTTACACCACCAAATCAAACCACGATTTATAAGCATTTGAATTTATATTGGAATTTTGTTTTTGTAATTTGCCATTCTTATTTGTGCGAATAGTTATAGGCACGGTAATAGTTGCTACATTTACCGTATTTGACGTTGTTTCGGCTGCGATTTCAGGTTTTCCGAAAGTGCAATTGTAAAAACAACGCCGTGTATGCACACTGCCCGACACTTCATATAACAATGCCGCATTGTTAAATTGCTGTCCTACAATTTCGGTAAGTGTGCCTTCCTCGTCAACGCTGTCCTTGTATATATATCTGCAGAAATCGCTTGTAAGCGCGGCGACCACAAACGATCCGTTATATCCGTAAAGAATAGAAGCCTGCTCCTGTGGTATTCCGTCAAGTCCTGTAAATGCGATAGAGTTTAATTCAGGAGATAGGTTTATATTGACCGCCCCCGAAAGAGCAAGCGGGGTCATGTATTCACCGTCAATAATTGGTGCATAATACAGATTGCTAAGACCGTATGATACTGTTTTTGCCATTTTGTCCTCCTAAAAATAACCGCCCGACAATCGGCACTTACCGACTGCCGAGCAGTTGACGATACTATTAAGCAGCGGCGGCGACAGGTTCCTGAACTTCGGTAAACCATTTTCCGTAACGCTCTGCGCCTTTGGATTCAAGAAGCGAAGACTTGATATTGTGGTCGTTCTCTCTGGCCATGCAAGTGATGGTAAGAGTACTGGTGTTCGGAGTAGTGGATTCTTCCTTGGTATTGGAAGCCACAGACGGGCGCTCCGCAGAACACCGATAGAATACAAAACGTCTGCCGCTTGTATCTCCCTCAAACTGGAACAGAAGTGCAAACTCCTGACCCTGTGCATCGGAGTTTTCAACCATCATTCCGTCTACTTCTTTTTCTCCAAGAATATCGATCTTGAAACTATCAGGAATAAGAGCAATTTCAAGGTCACCTTCATAACCAGCATTGGTTTTGGTGTTGAAGTAAACAATGTTGTCAGCATAAAAAGGGTTTGTGTCACCTGATGCATCGAATGAAAGTGTTACCGCACCTGGAATTGCAACAGGCTTTTCATAGGTATATTTCTTCGCTTCTGCATCATAAGAGAATTTTGCGTAATGTACATTACACAAACCGTATTCAATTTTATTTGTAGCTTCAGCCATAAGTTATGATCTCCTTTCATTGAAAGATGGTAAAAGTAAAATATGTGATATGAACGTTTTCCTCTGGAATATCGCCTTGGTTGGTATTGTAATACAGCCCTGCTTCAAGAAGTAATTTCTTTATCCTGAATTCTAATTCGAAATCCCTGCACATATCAGTGTACAGTTCAACGACTATCGGAAGCACCTCTGTATGTACTACATTATCCGCGCCAAAATTATCACTGGCGGTTTCGTAATATACAAGGTACGGAGGATCGGGGATTTCCTTAGCCGTTCCGCTGAATTGCTTGTATGCTGTGGGAATACCCGCTCTCTGCAATAACGGATATATATCTTCAAATCTTATCATATCGAAATACCTCTTATCTGAACTTCCAGAAAACGTTCTTTCAATCCCGAAATATGCTTGATCGTGTATATTGTGTTTTCACACTTTATACGGTAATTGATCTTGTTGAAATCTTCGGGAATAAATGACCTGTTCACGCGAAAAAGGATAGTGTTTTCCTCATTGGCTCTTGCAGCTTCATAGTAAAGTCGGCCAGATACCTCGGATATTTTGGCAAGCCCCGTATAGGAAGTTTCTTCCCATACAGGTTTCCCTTGCCCATAAGCATCTTTTTCGTTGCTTTGTTTGAGGAACACAATGCGCTTGTTAGTTACCATTGGCTGTCCTCCTGATATCGTCTGCCTCTTTTGAAAACTGCAAAGAGAATGTCTTAGCGGCTATTGCCCTCTCCAAGGACGCGGTATTCTTAAGGTCATCACGTCTGCCGTAATAGCTCAGATACACTTTACAGCGGACAACTTCAAGGGCGATATTGTATTTTTCTGTTTCGCTTTCAAGCCAGTTTACACCCGTTACGTTCTGCAAATCTGAATAGGCAGCCGCAATAAGGTTTTTAACCAGCTTTCTTTCGTCTGCATCGTCATAGTTGGTGCCTACGAAGTGGCAAATATCCTCAACTAATTCTTCAGAAATACTCACTTTATCGCCCCTTCTTTCAAGTTGCAGCTGACAATGCCGTTATCAGCTGAGATTTGTTCATTGCGCTGACTCCTGTGATTGCCTTTTCCTTGGCAAGACTGCGAAGCTCAGCAACCGTCATCGCGGAAAGCTCGTCTGAAGACTCTTCGGACTCCGTTTCTTGACTTTCAAGATCGGGAACCTCTTGGGGAGAATGATCTTCCGTTTCGGCTTCGTCCCCGTGGTCTTCAGTTGAAGGCGAGGGCGGCATTAAGGGTCCATCTTCATCTTCACCCGACATCAGTCCGATTTTACCTTTGCGATACGGAACGCAGAGGACAGCTTGATTTGGTGATCGAAATATCCTGTGATCACGAATATGTGCATGCCTGTTTTAACGTCCTTGTCTCTGTCATAGATGATACTCGGATCGTAATTGTAATGCGAGAAGCTGAAATCACCAACAATAGGATGTACAGCCTTGTCGCAGAAGAAGACAGGAACGCCGAGAATGCTTTCAGGCGGTGCAGCGTAGAGGGTAGCGTTGCTGTTTGCGAGAGCCTGAATGCTCGCAAGATAGTCACTGCGTCTCATGCAAACCTGAGCACTTGCAGCGTAATCATCTTCAAGATCAGCAATACACTCTCTTATAGCGCCGAGAAGGGTAGTCGCTTCTATTGTTTTTATCGCCGTATCGGCAGCATAGAAACTCATGTGTTCCTCACCTGATTTGGCAGATTCGGTGAAAGTAACGGCTTTTTCTTTCGCTGCCATACCCGCTGTAAGGGCGTTATTTACATAGGAGGTAAGGTCTACATCGGAACCCTCAAGAACCGTTTCTGAAATCTCGCAGAACACCTTGAATTTATTGCGTCCGAATGCAACAGTAGCACCCTTAGCCTGCATTTCCTTTGCAGTTTCTCCGTCCTTGATAAAATCATCATCATCAAGCGAGAATGTCAATCTGGGTATTTCCAGATTGGAAATGCCTGTATATGTAGAATGTCCTCTTAAGGGATTTCTGACAAGCGGCTCGGTAATGATCTGTGTGGAAACAGTCTTAGGCAGAAAACTTGAACCGCCTGTTTCTGAAGTGTCGTCTTTAAGAGCAGCTCTTACCTCGCTTGAAACGCGTTCACCTCTGATGGTTGATCTGACAAGTGATGCAAAAGCCTGTACTCTTCTTTCTTCCTCCGATGCAGTCGGGCTTACAATTGCGTGCTTAGCCTTGTCCGCTGCTTCTGCTGCTCTGTCGAATTCCTCGATTTCGGCATTGATCCTTGTAAGGCGATCGGTAAGGTCGGTTACAATGTTCTGCTGCGCCTCACGCTGTTCAGTTGTAGATTTAGGATCGCCCAGAAGAGCAGTAAGCTTAGCCTTTGCTTCGTTGAGCGAATCCGCGAAACCATCGCGCATAGTGGCAAGGTTCCATCTGTTAGTTGTGTTTGGCATATTTTTCATGCTCCTTTCTGTAATGGTACTCTTCGAGTACCGCGTTTGCTTTTTCGATAATTGCTTTTGCTTTTTCGTCACTAACGGTTGATGTCGTAGATTTTGGATCACCTCCATCTGCCGCTGATACGGCATCAGGCACATGCTTGTAGAAATCGTGATATGCTTTCGGCAAGCATGCAGCCGCGTGCATAGCGTTACTTTCGATGTAATCCACAAAGCCATAGTCAAGGCATTCTGATGCGGAGAGCCACGTTTCTTCCGCCATCATAGTTTGCAGTTCTTCCGCAGATATTTTGTCTCCGCAGCGTGCGGTATAGATCTGCAAAATATTCTGGTCGTTTTTATCGAGTTCATCTGCGTATTTGCGCATATCCGCTGCATTTCCCCCAACAATAGCCCACGCATTATGGATCATTACAAGAGCAGATTCGTCCATATGCACTTCCGCTCCGATACCGAATGCGATAGCCGTGGCAATTGAAGCGCATAAGCCCTCGATATAAACGGTCTTATTGTACTTCTGCCGCGCAAGGTAAGCCTTTATAGCCATTCCCTCAGTTACAGTACCGCCCGGGGAGTTGATATGAATGTTGAGATGATTAACAGAACCGATAGCTTTGAGGTCATCAATGATATTTTTGGCGCTTACTTCTCCGTCCCAAGGATAACTGGAGATAGAGGCATAGATAAAGAGGTCTGCCGATGTCTCTGTTTTGTTCTTGATTTCCCAGAAAGGACGGTCAGATTTAAGCATTTCCTGCATCATCGTTTGTGTCCCTGCTGTCATTGTCATCATAAGGATCACCTCCATTCTTTTCCGCTCCTGCATTCAATTCTTCCTTAACAAGTGCTGGAAGCGATCTTACATCAATAAGATCACGTGAGATATAGTAAGTATCTCCGCCTTTATAGGGCGGCAGGTCTTCCCATTCACGTATCTCATTGTCGTTAAACCAACCGTTCCTAAGACCTTTTTGGTAGAATTCGCCGCGCACGCTCATATTGCCGCGCGCGAAGCCATTCATGCTGAACTTAATGCCATAGCCTTTAAGTCTCTCTCGCCGTGTGAGCAGTCCCTTTGAAAAAGCCTGTTCATACATTCGGATTATCGGCAGAATGGTATCTTTCAGATATTCGAGATCTGCTTCCTCCGAAGCCGAAGAGGAACTTTCGCCCCATAGTTTCGCATAAGGCAGATTGAAAACGGAAGCGACTTTTTTGACAGTGATCTGTTCGGCTTCAAATACCTTCGGATCAATAGTAGTTCCTTGTTTTACTTCAGACAGTGTTTTCCCTGGATCCAGATACAGAATACCGTTTCGTTTAAAACGATTTACCATTTCGTCATATCGTTTCAAAGAATCCTCGCTTACGGCTTCGTCAACCGTTATTACAAGGTTAGGCTTTATTCCGTATTCAAGCTGATTCAGTGCAAATGTCTTAACTCCGTTATCATAATTGATAGCTCCACGAAGAACCTTAATAGGCGATATGCCTTTTGTGTATCCGTCAGCAGAAATAAAATCAACTTCAATGATGTTTTCACTATGGATAAAGTTGTATCCGTTGTCATCATAGATGCGATAATAGAGCTCGTTAGTGTGCCTCTCAACAATTGGTTCTACCTCTCTTGATTTCAAGAGATACAAGGCGCATACATTGTGATTACGGTCATACTGCTTTATGGCATAAGCGGATCCTGTTGCACATCGTTCCGCTTCCATGGCACGAATGAATTCAAACGTTGTCATGCTTGTATTAAATCCGAATTCGCACATTTCCGCCACAGTATGCTCCTTAGGCGATATTTTCGCATAGTCCTGCCGTAAAGATATAGGTGCGCTTGCAATTGCATTCGACAACATTGACACTGCCGCAAATATCGTTTCATTTGTTGCTAAGGTGGCATTATCGAATGAATAATAACTGTCATGCTGATTAACATAGATCGTTCCTCTTTTCTTTCGAGGAAAAAAATCAAGCAAACTCAATTCTTATTCCTCCCCCTGTTTTGATTGTGAAAACTTGTATAAAAATTCGCTGCCGCAATATTTGAGAGGATACAATTGCCTGTAGCCTGCAGTTCGGCAAGTTTATCCAAAATTTCATCGACATCTGAATTTTTAATCGTTATTTGTGAGTTTTCCTCATTTTCTTGCATATTTTCTGCGTTTTTCTGTGTTTTTTCTGCGTTTATTTGAATATTTTCTGCGTTTTTTTGTGTGTTTTCTGCGGATTTTTCGCAAAAAACTTCGCTTATTTTTGCCTTTAGTTCTGCATTTTCAGCCTTTATGCGCTCTATTTCCTCTGCTTCTTTTTCCTTTTCGGAAGCAATTCGCGCAGTTTCGCTTTCCACTTCTTCACGGATAATGTTGAAACGCTTTTTAAAAGCGGCAGTGCCATTAAAGGTAAAAATAAAATGTGCTTCGGCAGCGTACTTGTTGCTTGGAACGGCGTTGATAAGCTCAAAGCCTTCCATTGCAAGCCGATGTGCTACCTGCTGATCCATAACGGCAAATGGACGGAGTTTAGGTGTCGTAGTTTTTTCAGTTTCCATTACGACAGCTCCTTTACCCTGTCAGCATATCTCAGCCGCAGATCCTGCATTCTGAGCCGCATAGTGTTTGTAGCTCCATGAGATCCATTACGCTTGATCATCTTTCGCAGATTTGGATCGGTAATTATGGTAATGTACTTAGCGCCACAATGAGGGCATACAAAGTAAGTGATGTGGATACCATCGGAGCAGCGGTGCTCTTTCAGCATTTTTGTTTCAAGGTCAAAATGCTGATTGCAAACGTTGCATAGCAAATTTTCTTTGTGTGTGCTTACCACCCTGCGACTTTTCATTGTACTCATTCCTTTCATTTATGACGGCGAATAGAATATATTGGTTTTCGCTGGATGTGCCATATGCATAGCGATTGAATCTATTGCCGCCATGGTTATATCTATCCTGCTTGTGCTTTTATGCTTGTCTGGTTTGTAATTGTTGTTAATGTCCGTATATAAGCGAACATTTCCGAAATTCCAGCGCGCGCATGGATTGTAAATATGGTAAAGTTTGCGGTCAAGTATGAGTTTTTCATATTTTTTCATAGCAGGAGAAAGGTACTTGACATCCTGCGGAATCTCCGCGACCTTTATTCCTTTATCAAGTAAAACCTTTTCCACTGCCGCTGCCTGCCACGGGTCAGTGCCGATCCACTGGATAGAATATTTCAATGCGAGGAAAGCGATCTGTTCGCACACAAAATCATAGTCAATTGTTCTTCCGGGGGTTGTAAAAACATATCCGTCCGTGACCCATTGTCCGAAAGGAACGCCGTCGCTTTGTTCGCGTTCGCGCATTTTTTCCTCTGTTATCCAAGCAAAATACAACTGATACCAGTAATCAAGACCGTCCTGCGGCGGAAAAGTAAGCACAAAGGCTGTAAGGTCGGTGGTTGAGGACAGATCCAGTCCGCCCCAGCATTTTTTGTTTGCCAGATTTACGGGAAGTTCTTTAACCGTTTCGTCCCATTCGGAAAGCGGCAGCCAGCCTACAAGATTGACGCTTATCCACTGATTAAGGCGCAGCCAGCGGAAAAGTCTTTCCGAAGCGGGACTTGTTTTCGCATCTGCGGCTTCCGCTCGCAGCGTGTCTATGTCTATCGTAATTCCGAGAGAGGGATTGCATTTGTACCATAATTCCTCGTCAAATATATCGATATTTTTTATTACATCGGGATCGCCGCCCAGTCCGAATATATAGGGAAGCCAAAGAGGATTGTCGGCATAAGTGGGATTGCCATTCCGTGCTTCATATATCTTCCGAGCCTTTTCGTGTATCTCCCAACCGATCGAAGAACGGTCAGGATCATCGCCCGCAGTTGTCAGTACAACAAATACAGGCTGCTTTCTGGCCGAACCAGAACCAAATGTCATTATGTCCCAGAGATCGCGGTTCGGCTGAGCGTGCAATTCATCAAAAATAACGCAGGAAGGTTTGTAACCGTGCTTTGAATACGCTTCGGCGGACAGCACTTTGAATATCGTATGAGTTACTTTGTCTACAATGATCCTCTGCGATTCTTTTACCTTTGCACGCTTTTTCAGAAACGGGCATTGGTTCAGCATTGAAAGAGCTGCATTGAATACAATGGAAGCATTATCCTTGTCGGCGGCGCATACATAAACCTCTCCGTCCCGCACGCCGTCAAAGAACGTCTGCTTTAATCCGATGGCGGCTGCAAGCTGAGATTTACCATTCTTTTTAGGAATTTCCAGATATAAATACTGATATTGACGGCAGCCGTTAGCCTTTAATGTTCCGTAGAATGTGCTTATAGCTTCTTTTTCCCACGGCAGCAGTTTAAATGGTTTACCGTAAAAGTGTCGCCTGACGCGCAAAACGCGAAAAAATGACACGCAAAACGCAAAAAAAGCTCCTTCAAAATCCATTAATTGGAATTTTAAAGGAGCTTTTTTTAAGGGGGATAATAAATGTCAAGCTTTGATTATATTATAACAAAAAGTGTTATCATTGTCCATTTTCACATGAAAATATTTTATGATAATTTGCTTTTAACACAAATAAAACAGCATTATAAAGCTTTTAAAATACCGTTTTAAGGTCATTCCTCCACCTCCGGCAAACCCGCAACACTTGTAAGCAAGGACAAGATTCCTGCAACCAAAGCCGTGGAAATGACTATTTTCCAATTGACTTCAGATAAAACCGCAGAAGTTCCGATGGTTGCGGCAGCCGTTTGTGCAACGGTTTTCAGCGCGCGGATCCCTGCGGCTTTTAACCATTTTAAAAAATTACTTTTCATATAGATCCCTCCTATAACTTAACAGCATATTTTTCATTAAGCGAGATCCACCCGACCCCGCTTTTTAATTTTCCCCACTGTACAGAACCGACTTTCGCAGTCTCTGTTACGGTGTAAATTCCTTGGTCGGAAATTACCCCCACTACCCGCGAATTTGTTCCCGGACTTTCCCGAATGTTCAGCTCGGGGTCAAGTATGCGTACTTTGAAAAATTCCGGAACATCAGGCGGCTTGTCCGATTTCATAAGCTTCCGCACTTTGTCCTTGAAATCATTGAAACGCTTGTCTGCAACTTCCTTTGACTGATATTTTGTAGGCGACCAGTAAAGCGGACACTGCTTTCCCGTAACGTCATAATGCCTGATTATATCATCAGCGTTCAGATGAAACTTTTCAAGAAGATACGCGCACAATTCCGCAAGAGAAATTTCCGTTTCGGCGGTAAATTTCCCCGTGCTGTCCGGGTGACAGCATTCAATTGAAATGCTGTAGGGATTTGCCTGATTTGTACAATAACTCCATTCGTTCAACGGGATATTCTGAATAATTTCGCCCTGCAAACCAATTAAAAAGTGTGACGAAACATACTTTACCGTAACTTTTGAGCCTTGGTATGTAAGATAACTCCCATCTTTGTTCAAACAATATTTCCCCGTCTTGTCAGGAATTTGCAATTTTAAATTTTCAAAATAATTACGGTTTGCGACTGCGGAAGAAGCAGGATTTCCCACATAATGCACGGCAATTTTTGTAACATTTTCAAGGGGTATCTGCGGACGGCTGAATTTGTTTGGCGTTAAGAAATTTTCGGTTATTTTCATATTATGCGCCTCCTTTAATTTTTTGGAAAATATTTATTGTGCAATGTTTTTACATTTTCTGTAATGTTGTCTAAATTTACTACTTCTGTAGACAGCATTAAAGATTTTATTTTCCACCATTGTGTATCCGGGTAATTGCCGCCATATAAACCAGTGTAATTCGTGAACGATATACTATTTTCATATATAACGTGTTTTGTTTCAAGAACATCACCGCCGTACATCACAATATCTAATCTATTATTATTTACAACCAATGCAAATGTTAACTCGCAAGGATTGTTTGGCACTGTATGACGTAAAGTAAGTACACTATTTTTAAGGTTATTACCGGTGCTTTTGTATACAGTAAAAGCCATCTGGTTAGCTCCCTCTTCGGAGGTAAAACCTAAAATTGTTACATCTGCTACATCGCCAGCTTTAATTTCTTCTTTACGGTTAAATAAATCATTTGTTATAACATTTCTAACCTGTCCACTGGTGCCGGAATTAATTGCTGCATATATAACGGTTTCTTTTGAATTTTTTATAGGAAAATAGCAGCTTATTACGTTTTGACCTGATACAGTCAGTTCGTCATTACTCACTGAAAAACTGCATTCGTTAATACATTCTAATTTTGTTCCATCTATCATATTTTCCCAAGAAGAAGCTTTAACACCATGTGCATAATCGTAATACCCGTAAATACCCTCCGGATGCGGCAGGAAATCAAGAACTTCGGGCGTAGGTTTAACGTCGGAACCGTCCCCGTACGCGGGCAGCTTAAAACAATGTTCTGCGTAATCCTTTCCTATGACCTGAATTTCTCCCGTGCCTTTTGCGTAGATTTTTTTCAGTTTCGGAATACCCACATCACCAAGCGTGCCGATGGTTCTGGAAGCAAGGCACAGAACGCCGTCATTTCCGCGGACAATATCCGGCGACGCGGAAACTAAAACTTCGCCGCTGCCCGGATTGTTTATTTCGGCGAAAACATATTCCCTGCCGAAATTAATTTCTGTTTCTTCACCTGTTAAATTAATTGTTTTTACTTGCATAATTTTATTTCATTCCTTTCTATGCAATTGTTATTTGATTTTTTATTTGGAGCGAATAACAGTTTTGAAAAGAGGATTTTCCATATTGTACTGATTTACTAAAATTAATTTCTGAAAGAGTATAGCAAAATTCAAAAGCATAATTACCAACTCTATCACAATTTGGGGCAGATATTGAAACCAACGTGTAATTGCCTCGAAAAGAATATTGCTGTATTTCTTGGCAAGCAGGTAAAGATATTTTTGTTAATTTATAATTATCAGAAAAAGCATACGCTTGAACAAGTGTAACGTTTGGAGCAGATATTTCTGACAAACAATAACACAAATAAAAGCAATAAGCAGGAATTGTACTTACGTTATTCAAAGGGGATATCTTTTTTAAATTATAATCATTTTCACAACAACCACTCCCTAAACTTTCAGCCAAAGGACAATTAATTTCTTCAAGTGCAAAATCGTTTGAAAATGCACCACTGCCAATATCAACACAATTCGGTATGTTTACTTTTTTTAAGTTTTTACAATATTGAATAGAATTATCCCCCAAACTAACTAATAAAGGAATATCTATCACACGAAATGAATTGCAAAATTGTAAACCCCATTTACCAATTTCTTTAACAGCTGAAAAATCAAAATCTAACAAACAATAACAATATTCAAACATACTATTAGGCACATATTCCCAAGGGTCTGTTGTTTCAAAGCATTGTATTGCATTCTTTGAACTATTTAAGTTAATAAACTTATCATCAACAGAAGAAGGAACTCCGCCAAATGTTTTGATATGAATAACTGTTGGAGCGTAAGAAGATAGTATCGCAATTTTTTTGCCAATGTAAATTTCTAATGGGTATACGTTTGTGCCACTATTAATTATTATATTGAATCTATTCTCTGTGCTATCACTCATTGAAACCTTAATAACTGCATACTTTATTCCGCTGTTATAAGTATGATATATTGTCATATTAAATTCAGTAACTGATTCGGAATGTGTTTGTCCATCTCCCCAATCAATATTAATTGTACTTCCATTTGACAAACCTTGAAAAGCTAAAGAATAGCTTAGACTGCCAATATCATATTCGGGAAAAGCAACAAGTATACAATATTCGTTTTCAGCGGGTTCAGGCATTGGAAGCCAATCGGCAGGACGTTTCCATTTTAAATTTTGTGGTTCATCTCCTCCGCCGCCGAATTTTTTACCTAAAAGCAGTCCCGCTTCCAGACCAGCCGCGAAACTCATGGACTTTCCTCCTTTACTTCTTCCATGGAAAGCTTTGTATCACCGTCCCATGTAAGTTTGTATTTTTTTACTGTATCGCCG
>CANRFB010000048.1 GCA_947629785.1 uncultured Clostridia bacterium
TTTAACAGATTTGTGCTTCTGAATTTGTGCATTGTGATGAATTTTCTATGGCTTGCCTACTTTTGCTTGACACATACTTTATGCGGTGTTGCCTTGACTATTTGCGAAAAAAGTATTAAAATTATATCAGATATTCTTTATTGCGAAAGGAAGTTCTAACTATGGATATTCTTGAAGAAGCAAAAAAATTACAGCCCGAATTGACGGAGATACGTCGGGAAATACACAAGAACCCCGAAACGGGCTTCGATATTCCCAGAACCAAAGCCTTTGTAAAGCAGAAGCTTGAGGAAATGGGATATTCCCCCAAAGAAATGGGAAAAGCAGGGCTTGTCGCCCTTGCAGGCGGGAAAAAAGCGGGCAGAACGCTTTTGCTGAGAGCGGATATGGACGCCCTTGCCATGGACGAACAAGCGGATGTGGAATACCATAGCCTTGTGTCGGGGAAAATGCACGGCTGCGGTCACGATATGCACACTGCCATGCTTCTGGGCGCGGCAAAATTGCTGAAAGCCCATGAGGACGAGATATGCGGCACCGTAAAGCTTGAATTCCAGCCCGCCGAGGAAATTTTCCAAGGCTCGCCCGATATGATAGCTTCAGGACTTCTTGAAAACCCCAAAGTCGATGCCGCCATGATGATACACGTTACCGCGGGAATGCCTCTGCCGTCAGGAACATTTATGGTAGCGGGCGGGGGAATTTCCTCAACTTCCTGCGAACAGTACCACATCACCGTAAAAGGCAAGGGCGGACACGGTTCTACACCGCATGAAGCCATTGACCCCATAACCGCGGCGGCGCATATGCACATCGCGCTTCAGGAAATAAACAGCCGCGAACTGGAGGGAAACCAGTTCGGCGTGTTCACCACGGGGCGTTTTGAGGCGGGAAAAGCTTCAAATGTCATTCCCGACACCGCCGAAATGTGGGGAACTATCCGCACCACCGACCCTGAAAATGCCGTGGGAAAACTTATAAAAACGCGCATGGAACAGATTTGTCAGGGAATAGCCGCCGCTTTCCGCTGCGAGGTGAAAACCGAGTTCTACGACTTTTGCCCGTGTATGGTGATTGATTCTGAACTTGCGGCGGATACACTTGGATATATGCAGTCGCTTTTCGGGGAAAAAGCCATTGACCTGTCTGTGGTTTCCGGCGGAAAAGCAGGCGGCGGAAGCGAGGACTTTGCCTTTGTAAGCCACCACGTTCCCACAGTAAGTATGTTCCTGACTGCAGGAAGTTCCAAGGACGGCTATACTTTCGGACAGCACCACCCGCAGGTTCGCTTTGACGATTCCGTGCTGTATCTCGGAAGCGCCGCCCACGCAAACAACGCGCTTATGTGGTTAAAGAACCACGCCGGCTGATATGTTCTGAAAATAAAAAGGACTTGACGGGAATTCCGCGCCAAGTCCTTATTTTTTGTAAAAGATTTCAGCCCTGTTTCAGTGCGTAGGACAGCATCATAAGACTGTCGCCGAGATGTACGTTTTCCACCACAATGTCTTTGTGGGAAATTTTTATGTCATAGTGACTGAAATTCCAGAACGCCTTTACGCCGAGATTTACAAGACTGTCGGCAATATGCTGCGCCGATGCTCTGGGAATACACAGAATGGCTATCTGCGGCGATTCGCGGCGGCAGAAATTTTCCAGTTCGGAAATGTTCAGCACCGGAAGTTCCGCAACGGTTTCTCCCGTTTTGCCCGTATCGCTGTCGAAAATTCCCGCAAGGCGGCAGCCGTATTCTGCAAAATCCATGTGCGCCGCAATTGCCCGTCCTAAATTTCCTGCGCCTATAAGAACGGCTTTATGCGCTTCATGGACGCCGAGAATGTTTCCTATCTCCTTGTGAAGTTCGGTGAGGTTGTAGCCGTAACCCTGCTGCCCGAATCCGCCGAAACAGTTAAGGTCCTGACGTATCTGTGAAGCGGTCAGGGACATTTTCTCCGCCAGCTTTTCCGATGAAATTCTTATCGTGCCTTGTTTTAAAAGTTCACCGATAAAGCGGTAATATCTGGGCAGGCGTTTTATGACCGAATTTGAAACGACCGATTTTTTTGTTTCCTTTGGCATTTGACTCTGTAACTTCTCCTTTCGGGGGTTATTCCTTTGCAAAATGCGCAGGTCATTTCATAAGTGCGGCAAGTCTCTTGTTTATCTCGTTCAGGAATGTTTCGGTATCAACGGGCTGCTTGTTTTCCAGCTTGGAAACGGCTGCAAGGTTCTTGTCCATAATGCCGTCCTCCATGGTCTGAATGGAAGCCTTTTCAAGCTTGTCGGCATAGTCCGCAAGGGCAGGGAGGTTATCCATTTCAGCTCTCTTGCGGAACGCTCCGCTCCATGCGAAAATCGTTGCAATGGGGTTGGTGGAAGTCTTTTCGCCTTTGAGATAGTTGTAGTAGTGGCGTGTGACCGTTCCGTGAGCGGCTTCGTATTCGTAAACGCCGTCGGGGGAAACCAGCACGGAAGTCATAAGTCCGAGACTTCCGAAAGCAGTCGCCAGCATATCGGACATAACATCGCCGTCATAGTTCTTGCACGCCCAGATAAATCCGCCCTCGGAGCGGATAACTCTTGCGATAACGTCGTCTATAAGCGTGTAGAAATATTCAATTCCCGCGGCTTCAAATTTGGATTTGTACTCGTTTTCATAAATTTCCGCAAAGATGTCCTTGAAACGGTGGTCATAGGTCTTGGAAATAGTGTCCTTTGACGCGAACCATAAGTCCTCTTTTGCATCAAGTGCATAGTTGAAGCAGGCTCTTGCAAAGGAAGAAATGGAGTTGTCCATATTGTGAACGCCCTGAATGATTCCGTCGCTTGTCTTGAAATCATGTATCAGCGCGCGGGTCTCCTTGCCGTTTTCGTCGGTGACAACAAGTTCCGCCTTTGAACCCTTGGGAACTTTCAGTTCGGTGTTCTTGTAAATATCTCCGTAAGCGTGACGGGCGATGGTTATAGGCTTTGTCCATGTGGGAATGTACGGAACTATTCCCTTGACAAGAATAGGCTTTCTGAATACCGTTCCGTCAAGAATTGCACGGATAGTTCCGTTAGGGGACTTCCACATTTCTTTCAGGTTGTATTCGGTCATTCTCTGGGCATTGGGGGTAATGGTCGCGCACTTTACGGCAACACCGTACTTCTGAGTTGCCTTTGCGGAATCCAGAGTAACGCGGTCGTCGGTCTCGTTCCTGTGTTTCAAGCCGAGGTCATAGTATTCGGTTTTAAGGTCAACGTAAGGTCTGATAAGAATATCCTTTATCATTTTCCAGATAATTCTTGTCATTTCGTCCCCGTCCATTTCGACAAGGGGAGTGGTCATCTGTATTTTTTCGGTTTCAGCCATTGTAAATTCCTCCTAAATAAGAATGTTTATAATTCCGAGAATAAGCATATGCGCGGGGTAGAAAACGTAAAAGAACCATTTCCCGAAACATCCGCCCCGCCCTCTTTCGCCGTTATAGAAGTAAAGCGGTATCAGCGCAAGCAGGACTCCGCACTGGAAAAGACTGCGGGTCAGCGGTTCGGACGACATGAGCCACAGGGTAATTACCATAAAAACGGAAATTATCGTGAAAGCTGCCGCCTGTTTTCCGAAATTCCCGCGGAAAGCATCGAAAACGATTATCCAAAGTACCGCGAAAATAAGCCAGTCGCCGAGGAAAGACAGAGCGAATATTATCATCAGTATGGGGGCTTTCAGCATATTGTGAAGCCTTTCGCTGTGAATGACCATCAGCGCCAGAAGTCCCAGAAACAGCGTGAAAATAACGCTCTGATAGTAAATTACGCCTATTTTCCCATTGACGAAGTATATCGGGAAAGTCCCGTATTCCATAAATATGAACGGAAACCACGATATTACCGCAAAAATCCCAAGCCGCAGCAGATATTTCCCGCGGCTTTTTGTGTAATGAAAACCCTCCGCTATGAAATAACACATTATGGGCGCGGTCATTCTGCCGATGATGTGCATTATCTGCCCGGGAACGGAGTAGGTGTCAGCAAAGCACCAAGCGATGTGGTCAATAAGCATGGCAGCAGCGGCAATAAATTTCAGCAAATTGGCGGAAAGGCATTTCTTCATTGTCTGTCTCCTTTGAAAATATTTACCATAATGCCTATTGCCGTTCCTGCTAAAACGCCCGCAAGGGTTATCGGCAGAATATTTCCCGAAAACGCCCCGAGTATCGCTCCAACCACCGCCCCCGCAAGGAAACCTGTTATAACTCTCGCTGCAACGGTTTCCAAGTGTGAGGGCTCATCTTCGGTGATGTGTTTCAGGTCGATGAGCCGTTCTCCGTCGTCGCCCTCCTCGGGGTCAAAGGCGGTATTCCGCAGCAGGGGACAGGGGAACGCGGGACACTTTCCGCAGTGTGGGAGAAATTTCTGTTCGCAGCATTTCTTTATTTCGCAGTTGCCTGCCCAGTTGCCCTCCTCAAGTTCGGTACAGCCGGGACAGTCACATTCGCGGCGGTTGATACATTTTTCACAGTCGATACCGCACCTTGAAAGCAGCATTATTTCAGGCTTTCGCGGGTGTAGTCAAGGAGTCCGCCCGCAAGGATAATATCCTTTGTGCGTCCCGAAAGTTCGCAAAGGACGGTTATCTTGTCGCCGGTGGTCTTGTTTTTAAGGGTAAGTTCCGTTTCGCCCTTTTCAATTGCTTCACGGACGTTCTTTATAACAAGCTGGTCGCCCTGCGAAATTTTGTCATAGTCCGCTTCGTTCTTGAATGTAAGGGGAAGTATTCCCGCGTTTATAAGGTTAGCGCGGTGAATTCTTGCAAAACTCTTTACAAGCACGGCTTTTACGCCCAGATGAAGCGGAGCAAGCGCCGCGTGTTCACGGGAAGAACCCTGTCCATAGTTTGCGCCGCCTACAATAATGCTCTTTCCGAGGCTTTCCGCACGGGCTGGGAAAGATTCGTCGCATACCGTAAAGCAGTATTTGGAAATTGCAGGGATATTTGAACGCAGCGGGAGAATTTTCGCGCCCGCGGGCATGATGTGGTCTGTTGTGATATTGTCCCCGACTTTAAGCGAGCAAGCCGCGTCAATGGTATCAAGAAGCGGGTGGGTTGCGGGGAACGGCTTTATGTTAGGACCGCGGAGAATTTCCACCTTGTCCGCTTCGGATTCGGGAGCGGGAGGAGTTATCATATTGTCGTTGATAACGAATTCCTGCGGCATTTCAAATACGGGCATTTCCCCGAGGCATCTCGGGTCGGTGAATACGCCAGCAATTGCGGAAACAGCTGCAACTTCAGGAGAAACAAGATATATCTGTCCGTCCTTGGTTCCCGAGCGTCCCTCGAAGTTCCTGTTGAAAGTACGCAGGGAAATTCCCTTGGAATTTGGGGATTGTCCCATTCCTATGCAGGGACCGCAGGCACTTTCCAGAATTCTCGCGCCCGCGTCTATCATGATTGAAAGCGCGCCGTTCTGCGCAAGCATATTCAGCACCTGTTTTGAACCCGGGGCAATTGCAAGTGAAACGTCAGGGTGAACGGTCTTGCCTTTGAGAATGTGAGCGACTTTCATCATGTCCATAAGCGAACTGTTGGTGCAGGAACCTATGCAGACTTGGTCTATCTTCATGCCCTCAAGTTCCTTAGCGGTCTTGATGTTGTCGGGGGAATGAGGACAAGCTGCAAGCGGAGCAAGTTCGCTGAGGTTTATTTCGATAGTTTCATCGTAAACGGCGTCCGCGTCGGCGGAAAGTTCCGTCCAGACGTCCTCGCGCTTCTGGGCTTTCAGGAACTGCCGTGTAATTTCGTCCGACGGGAAAATCGACGTAGTTGCACCAAGTTCCGCGCCCATATTGGTAATTGTAGCTCTTTCGGGAACGCTGAGAGTCTTTACGCCGTCGCCGGTGTATTCAATGACTTTTCCCACGCCGCCCTTAACGGACATTATGCGGAGGACTTCAAGAATAACGTCCTTAGCCGCTACCCAAGGCGAAAGTTTTCCCGTCAGCTTGACATTCACTATCTTAGGATATGTAATGTAATAAGCGCCGCCGCCCATAGCAACGGCAACGTCCAGACCGCCCGCGCCGATAGCGATCATACCCAGACCGCCGCCAGTGGGGGTGTGGCTGTCCGAGCCGATAAGGGTTTTCCCGGGAATGCCGAAGCGTTCAAGATGAACTTGGTGGCAGATACCGTTTCCGGGGCGGGAGAAGTAGATCCCGTGTTTTTTGGCAACAGAGCCGATAAAGCGGTGGTCGTCTGCATTTTCAAAGCCCGACTGTAGGGTGTTGTGGTCGATATATGCCACGGAGCGTTCGGTTTTTACTCTCGGAACACCCATAGCTTCAAATTCAAGGTACGCCATTGTACCTGTAGCATCCTGTGTTAAAGTCTGGTCGATGCGTATGCCTATTTCGCTGCCTTTGACGAATTCGCCGTCAACGAGGTGAGCTTTCAGAATTTTTTCGGTCAGAGTAAGACCCATTCGTATCAATCCTTTCAAAAAGTTCTGATTGGAGGCAATACCTCCTTATCATAAATTATAACCGTTTTTGCGCAGATTGTCAAGAATTTATCAAAGCTGATAATGTTAATTTTTTTCCCGACAACAAATAAAGAACGTGCAGAGACAACACGGCGCCGCTGCACGTTCCTTACACATATGATTATAAATCATTTTTTCCCGAAAGTCAAGACTTTTTGGAAAATTTGCCGTCAAAATCAGTCTGTATAATTTGCACAATTTGTAAATGTGAATTTTGTGTAAAATATATATTGCTTTTTTTTTTTTTTTTGTATTATAATAATTATATATAAGTGTATTTACGGTGAGCCGTAAAATTTTAGGAAGAAGGTATGAGTATGAAATTGAAAAAATTGCTTGCGGGGATAACCGCGGCAGCTCTGGCGGTTTCAGCCATGGCGTTTTCTGCGTTTGCGGTTAATGTCACGGATGGCGAAGCTTTGGTAGGATTTGCAGACTCTGCAAGTGCTTCCGGTAAAGTAATGCTTAATTACAGCGTACCATTATCTGCTACTGAAGCTGTTACAATAAAGGCTTCGGATATTCTTGCTGCTATCGGAAAACCTGATGCGATTCTGAGCGGTGTAAGTGGCGTATCGTTGGAATATACGGTAAACGAAGGTACTGTTGGTTCGCTTCAGATAGGGTATAACAGTGCTTCCAGTTGGGTACAGCCTGAATTTAAGGATCTCACAGGTACAGGCACAATTCAATTGGAAAGTACTCCCAATGCATCTGCTGATGGTTTCAGCCTTAAATTTGGTTTGTATTGGTTAAATGAAGGACAGACATTGACAATAAATTCCGTTTCGTTTACGGCAACGTATGTAGATGAAATGATCTCCGCAAGTAATTTTACATATTCTGCCTATAAGAATGAGGCAATGAAAATAGGAGACAGCTTTACCATTACGTATAACAGTGCAAAGACTCCTAAGACCGCAAAGTATATGTTTAAATATAAATATAATGACGGTACAGCAGATAATTACTATGATGTAGTGAAAGATGACGGAACTGTAGATAACGGAATAAAGGACATAGTTGGCGTAGAGGTTTCTTCAGCTACAGCCGGAAACCTGACAACATATACATTTACGGCTGTAAGCGCATCAAAATATGCTTTTCAGGTAAATGTTGAAACCAGTCCGAACGGCACATGGCAGGACGGAGACCATGAGTATCTTTGGTTTGCCGAAGTTTCATATAAAGTAGTTGTTCCCGAAACAGCGGGCGATGACGCTATCAGCTGGGAAGAGGGAGAAAATAAGGCAACTTTCATTGTAACAAGCAAGAACGGTTATAAAAACGAGACAAACGAGTTCAAAACAAAAACCATCAATGTAAGTGATATTCTTGCTTCGGGCATGAAAAAGGAAAATATCAAGAAAATAAACTTGACTGCTGACGGAGTAAGCGGTGAAACATATGCAAGTATCAGCACTGAATACATAACTTCCGAAGGTTCAAGCTCAAAGATAGGCAAACTGTTTACTTTCGGCACAGAAAATGATGAAAAAAATGCTATTGATATTTCAATGGGCAAAGGTCTTTCAAGCGATACGCTGACTCTGACCATAGAAAGATTACCTGCAAATTCCAAGACAACATTTGTGATCTCTTTTGAATATGATGATACAGCTTCCGATACACCGTCAGAAACAAAAAAACACACCGGTTCTGCTACAATGAAAGCTACAGATTATGATGGCTGGTATGAAGCGGTATTGACAAAGGAACAGGTTTTCGGAGATCTTGATCCTGCTAAAACTACTGTTACTTTTGAAGGTGCAAACCTTTCCAAGGTCGGATATAACAGCATAAGCACAGGCGACTACAAGGGTATAGAAAATGTAGATAAGTTTGTTATAGACGGTTCCGATGTCGCTTTAGACGGCTTCTATTTACACGTAGGCGGTTCTGCCGCAACAGAAGTAACATGGACTGCTGTTGAGGGAGGCACCGGAAGCGAAAGCTCCGGCAGCGGTACAACAACTCCCGCAGAGCCTGAAACTCCCGCTCCTTCCGCTCCTCTGCTCAAACCTATTGAAGTTCCTGCGGCTACGGTAGACAGCAATAGTTCAAATAGTTCAAGTGCGGCTGACAGCGAAGCTGCTTCAACAGAAGCTTCTGCGGCCGAAACCGCTAAGGACAATGGCACATCGGTTTCTTTAAAGAAGTCAACAAAGGTTTCCAAGGCTGTTATTGAAAGGGTTTCCGGAAAGGATTCCGTTGAATTTGAGCTTTCAAACGGCGCTTCTTGGGTAATTGACGGCAAAGACGTTGCCGACGTTGAGGGCATGGATCTGGGAATTACTCTCAATACAAAGACAGCTGATTCAAAGCAGCTTAAAACCGTTGCCGACGGTAAGAACACATTCCAGTTCTCGCTTAACCACAATGGCGATTTCGGATTCAAGGCTGTTGTAAATATTCCCGTTAACAAGAAGTATAACGGACAGTATGCAAACCTGTACTGGTTCCATGACGGAAAGTTTGATTTCATAGGCAGTTCCAAGGTTGAAGGCGGAATTGCAGACTTCACAATGACTCACGCTTCCGATTACGTTATCGTATTCGATAAGGAAGCATACGGAGAGGACGTTTCCTCGACGGCAGGAATTTCCGCTGATGAAACAACAAGAACGGCTTCTGCATCGGCTGCCGCTCCTATAACAGCTGCTGTAGTTATCGCGGCTCTGGCTGCTTCCGCAGTTATCTTCGAGAAAAAAGTTTTAAGATAAGACAGCGTTAATATCAGATGCGTCTCTTCAAACGAGGAGACGCATTTTTTTTTGGAAAAATTATTGACTTTGGGCGGGATATGCTTTATACTTTAATTATAATAATAAAAAAAGGAGCTTTTTTATGTCAGGAAATATAAGCAGGATAGCCGCTGTAATGGTTTCAGCCGTGCTTTGCGCATCGGTTCTGGGCGGCTGTTCAAAGAATGACTCTGCGCCCTCCGATTCGGAAAACGAAGCGCAGACTTCCGAAACACAGGCAATACCGTCACTTGCGGATAATGCTTTTGTAAACACCGATTGGTCTTACGGTCAGGTTGCAATAGGCGGCGGAGGATTTGTTTCGGGCGTGTATTCCACTCCCGAGGAGGGCGTTTACTATGCAAGAACGGACGTGGGCGGCGCGTATTACCGCACTCCCGACACGGGTAAATGGACTTCCATGAATTACTGGGTAACCGCGGACGACAGGGGACTTCTGGGAATAGACGGTCTTGCCTATGATCCTCAGTCGCCCAACAGGGTTTTCCTGCTTGCGGGAACGGAGTATTTCAGCGGCGGAAAGACCGCGGTGATAATTTCCGACGATTACGGAAAAAATGTCGCGGTTGTTGACGTTACCGACAAGATAAAAGTCCACGGCAACGGCATGGGACGCGGCAACGGCGAAAGAATTGCCGTTGACCCAAATAACGGGAATATCATCTTTGCCGGCGGAAGAAGCGGCGGCATGATAAAAAGCACCGACGGCGGCTTCACATGGGAAAGCGTTGCAGGTTTCCCCGTAACTACGACCCAGAACGGAAACGGCATAAACAGTATAATCTTTGACCCCGCAGCGGAAAAGGACGGCGCGACTATGAAAATTTACGCCGCCGTTTCAGCAAAGGATATTCCCGAGGGTAATCTCTTTGTTTCCGAGGACGGCGGCGCAAGCTGGACAAAACTCGAAAACAGCATTGAAAACCTTATGCCTCAGCGCATGAAGCTTGACAGTACGGGAAACCTTTATGTTACCTACGGAGACTGCGAAGGTCCTTGGAATCCCACAACAGGCGCGATATACCGCTATAAAACGGACGGCACTGCGGAGAATATTTCCCCCTCGTCAAATCCTTTCGGCGACATTCTGATAGACCCGTCCGACGAGAATAAGCTCATTGCAGTCACTTCAAACACCTATCAGGCGCAGACAAACGGTTCTTACGGCGATCAGTTCTACACGTCAACAGACGGCGGAAAGTCATGGACGAACATAACGGGAAATTTCAAAATGAGCACAGGCGGCATGGACTGGGTTAAAGACTATGCCATTCACTGGTGCAGCAGCCTTGCCCTTGACCCGTTCAATTCGGGAAAAGTCATGGTAAATTCGGGAAACGGCGTTTTTTCCTGCGATGATATCTGGGCGGCTGCTCCTGAATTTTACTTTGACGCCGCGGGAATCGAAGAAGTTGTGCCGCTTGATATTATTTCGCTGGAAGGCTCGCCGCTTATGTCCGCAATAGGTGACTATGACGGATTTGTCCACGAGGATATTTTTAAATCCGCGGTCCGCCACGGCGATCCTATCGGAACTACAACGGGAATTACCGTTGCGGCTCAGAACAGGGATATGATGGCAAGAGTCGGCGGAAGCGATTCGGGAATGGCTCTTACCTGTTCCACGGACGGCGGAAAAACATGGAAACGCATTAATAAGTCCCCCGAAGCGGGCAAGACGCTTTTCGGAGGAAAGATAGCATTCAATGCGGACGGAACGGTTCTTACATGGTGTCCTGAAAACGGCACAAAGGTCTACTGGACGGACGATCTGGGCGCAACATGGAATGAATGTACCGGAATTGTGGGCATGAACACTTATCTTATCGGCGATCCCAGCAACGCGGATTATGTTTACGGCTGCGGAAAAAGCGCGCTGTATGTAAGCACCGACGGCGGTAAAACTTTCAAGGGAAATTCTTCCATTGCTCCGACATATAACAGAATTTGTGTGGATCAGACAAAAGAGGGACGTATTCTGATCGCAAACGGCGCGGGATTGCTTCTTTCGGAAGATCACGGACAGACGGCGGATTACGTTCAGGGCATAAAGTACTGCGAAGCCGTAGGTCTGGGCAAAGCCAGGAATGACGGCGATCCGCTGGTTATCTACATCTGGGGAATGACAACGGACGTTGACGAACCGGGGCTTTATATGTCCGAGGACAACGGCGGAACATGGACGAGAGTCAACGATGATCTCCACAATTTCGGCGGCACGGGAAACGGCGTGTTTGTCTGCGGAGATATGAACGTTTACGGCAGATGCTACATGAGTACCGTGGGTCTCGGAATAGTTTACTTTGACAAAAATGAAAAATAATATGTTTCCATAAATAGAAAATGCCGGAGATCTGAAAATTCTCCGGCATTTTGTTATTCATTTTCGTATCTGAAATTCCACGATTTCCGCAGGCTGTCCATAATCTTCATGTTGCTTACCGTGTCGGAAAGCGGATTCAGGCGGCTTTCTTTCAAACCCGCGGCAAGGCAGTTCTGAACTTCAATTATTTCAAATTCGTAACCGTTGCAAAGGTGGGGAGTCTTGCTTTCTTCGGCGAGACGGTTGTTTTTATCGTAAAGCCGAACGGTGTCGGTGCAGAAGAACCACGGGTCAAAAGCGATCCTGCCGTCCGTTCCCACGATAACAGCGCGGTTTTCGTTGTCGATGTCAAATCCCGCCACAAAGCTTGCATAAGCGTTCTTGTAGCGCATGATCACCGCTTCGTCCATATCAACGCCAAGCCCTGCGATATTCACCGAGGAATTTATTTCCTGCGGTTCAAAGCCGAGAAAAGCGGTTATGAAGCTTATGGGGTAAACGCCCAGATCAAGAAGCGCGCCGCCGCCCAGTTCGGGGCGGAAAAGCCTGTCCTGCGGGTCAAATTCAACGGGGTTTGAAAAATCCGCCCGTATTGCTTTTATGCTGCCTATCTTTCCGCTTTCAAACCACTGTTTTGCCTTTAAAAACGCGGGCAGACATTTTGTCCACATGGCTTCCATGAAAAACAGGTCTTTTGCCTTTGCCATGGAAATAAGTTCTTCAAGCTGTGAAACGTTCAGGGTAATGCTTTTTTCGCAGAGAACGTTTTTTCCGTGTTCAAAGCAGAGTTTGACATTTTCGTAATGGCAGCTCATTGGGGAAGCCACATAAATTACATCGATTTCCGGATCTGCGGCAAGTTCTTCATAACTGCCGTAGAATTTTTCCGCGCCGAATTCCTCGGCAAACTGCTTTGCCTTTTGTGAATTTCTCGAAGCGCAGGCGTATAATTTTGCATTCGGAACGGAATTTACCGCTTTTGCAAAAGTGTGTGCGATCTTGCCTGTAGCCATAATGCCCCAGTTAAAAATTTTCTCCATTGAAACACTGCCTTTCATAAATTTTTCAGACGATAGCCAAGGTCAGGAGTAAGATACTCATGCTCTTTTGTCCATTCGAGGAACCGTTCCTCAATGTAGTCGCAAAGTGCGGCAAAACCATCTTCGGACATATCGAATTCAGCCTCGGAATCAACGGTCGATTTCTCAAAACACAATACGCCGATCCAAGTCTGCACCGTAATTTTTTCGGCGGGGGTAATGCGGAAATTAAAATCATCGTTCTTTGTTCCGCGCTTGCAGCCGCTGTATTTTCCGCCCATGCTGAAATATTCATAGGCGGGGATATTGAATGCTTTTTCGCTCATAAAGATCATTCCTTAATAATGTTTGAAAACATTATAGCACACTTTTACGGAAATTTCAAGGGGGTTTTATTGTATTTCTATAAGCGGAAGTTCCGAGGCGATATGAAGATAACTGTGATAGTAATTTCCCGTTACGGGATCGCTGATATTGTCAATTGAAAAGTCAACTTTTCTTACAATAACATTTCCGTCTGCTTTGCGGAACCGTAGTTTATATTCGTAACACATTCCGTCACCCTCATAAGGATCGGAACAGCTGCCATATGCGTCGCATTTTATATACGGATCAAATATCAGTTCGGGAAGATAATACCGCGCCGCGGAATTTTTGCGGAATACAGTGCCGTCCTTTTCGGTGTAAACATCGGAAATGTATTTTTTAATCTGATCTTCGCGGAGAGTTTCCATGGGAATATAATCGGGATCTAAGCTGTAGGCGTTGTAAAATACCGTTTCGGAAAAAGTTTCAACAAAAAATTCTTCCATATCGCTTATGGAAATATCAAGATCGGTCTCGGTGTAAGTTTCGCCGTTAACTTCAATTGTTTCAGCATTTTCGGGAATATTCCCGCCGCTGAAAATTTTATTTAATTTTTCCGCTCTCAGCAGAAGCGCATTATAAACGATATTTCTTTGGATCGGGTAGCAGGATTTATAATCTATTGAATCTAACCGCCAGCCGTATTCGTCCGACTTAACAATTTTTGTTATAAAAATATCGTCAGACTCGGCAAGGGGATCATTGACTCCCGCAGCTAATTCCGCTGAATTTCCGTCATATGATATCACTGTAAAATCGGTGTTCCTTATATGCGGCATTACGCCCATATATCTGAAACAGGCGCAAAGTTTTCCGTCTATCATTTTGTATTCGGGAACATTCCGCCCGTTGTATTCAAAAAGCGTGTTGTGCAGTTCCTCATCGGAAATGTAATTCTCCGTAAAAACCGAGCGCATTTGCTTGGTAAGTTCGTCAGGATCGGACGCGTATTCCTGATTTACGGGTACATATGAATATTCTTCAAGTTCGTTTTCTTCGACAATATTATTTCTGTCTATAAATTGTTCGTGATCGGTATATTCAAAGCCTGACATATTACAATACAGAATTGCTCTTGAATCGGAGATAACGGCAAGTGCTTCGGAAAGTTCCGCAGTTGTGCTTTCATTTAATTCCGCCGAGCCGGGGAACAATTCCGGCTCTTCAAGTTCTATCCGTAAAATATTGCCGCCGCTTACCGTACTTACCGGAAGTTCGGAAGAGATCAGCAGGGAAGTATATTCGTTTGTGCCGCAGCTGCTGTTTCTTTCGGTTCTGACCGATACGGGGCATTCAATATATTCCTTTGAAATTTCATTATAGAAAACCTGTGCGTCATAATCCTTTGAAGTATCTATCTGAATTATCGGAAGATAATATTTCGGCGCGTATTTATATCTGTAAATAACGCCGTCTTTTTCGCGATAGACGTTGTTGATATATTTATTTGTATAATCTTCCAATAAATTTTTTTGAACTTTACCGTCATCATTGCCTGAATAAAAAGTTTCTTTAAAAAATTCCCGCATTTCCTCAATTGACATATCAATGTCGGTTTTAACAAATGTTTTTCCGTCAATTAGGGTATCTTCGGAGGATAAATTTCCGCCGCCGAGAATTTTATTTAATTTACCCGTTTTAAGATAAAGTGCGCTGTATAGAATTGCCGCCTGTTTGTAATAAAAATGTTCGGTATCGCATCTGTCCAGCCGCCAGCCGTATCTGTCCGATTTTTTTAAAGTTATGTAATATGACAGATAATTCGATGAACCGTTTCCGATCTCTGCAACTGCTTCCGCCGTATCGCCGTTGTGCGAACATATAAAAACAAGGTCATACCCGATAGGCAAGGCATATGCTGAGACGCCGCCGTTAATGCAAAGTTTTCCGTCAATCGTTTTGTAGTTTGGTTCGGAATTGCCGTCACTTTCAAAAAGCCGGTTTTTTAATTCTTCGTCGGAAATGTAATCTTCCGTAAAAGACGAGCGTATTTTGTTGAAAAGTTCGTCCTCGGTTTTAGCGTAATTTTCATTTACGGGATAAAATTTTTTGCTGCCGGCATAGCGGTTGTAATTTTCGCCCGTTTCGGCAAAGGAATCGTAATACTCGGAATATTGCGCAAATGTTACGGGTGAAGCGTTCAGAAACGCATATGCGTCTGAAATTCTGTGTACGGCTTCGCGGAGCTCTTTTTCTTCTGTTTTATCAGCCTTTCTTTTATCGGAAAACGGGTCAAATATCCCGATATTAATTTTGTTGTTTTCATTAATGAAATCGTCATTTTCAAGCAATTCCGTAAGCGTAAGGGAAGTGGTTTCCGTGGAAGCGGAAGTTGTTACTTCGGGAATGTTTTTATTGGTTTTGCAGGAGGAAAACAACAGGCATACCGCCGAGAGAAAAATAATAATTTTTTTCATAAAAACACGTCCTTTATTTTATTTCTATAAGCGGAAGTTCCGAAGCTATATAAATGAATTCATATTCATTCTCGGAGTAATTCGTCATTGAATAATATATTGAAATATCGGAAGATATTATATTTCCCTCCCTGTCCCTGAAATCCGTTTCAGCCGCAAAATATGTGTTATTTGAAGTTATATCGGGCGTACCCCATTCACCGGTTATCTTATTTACCGTATCGGGAGAAAAAACCATTTCCGGAAGATAATATCCCGGTGCAGAATTTTTTCGGTAAACCTTGCCGTCCTGTTCATAGTAAACATCGGTGATATATTCTTTTATCATTTTATCTCTTAATTTGTCGGTAATTTTTACTCTGTCAAAGCCGTTTACCGTTTCAAAACCGTTTATGGAAAATGTTTCTGTAAAGAAATTTTCCATTTCGGATATTGAAATTATATTATTTTTTGTGTATGTTTCATTGTTTACGGTAATTGTTTCCCCGTCGGGTGAGGGAATACCGCCTAAAATATTATTTAGTTTTTCGGTTTTCAGATAAACCGCATTATATAGTATTTCATTCATTTTGCTGGTATTTTTGTCTATTTCCGAAACCGATACATTTTCTTCATATGGAACATCGGTCTCGGCTTTTATGAGTGCAAATTGTTTCTTTATTGGCAGGTCGTTATAAATGACGTAATTTCCGTTTTCACCGTCGGTAAGTTGGATATGTATATTTTCTGTCGTATTGCTGTATCGGTCGAAAAATGTTCTGTCCTGACCAAAATCACAAGGGTCAATTATAATTTCGGGGATATAATATTTATCCGCGCTTTTATCGCGGTAAATTATCCCGCTTTCCTCGTAATAAACATCGTCGATATATTGTTTTGAATAGCTGTTATAGATCCCTGTGCAGAACGTATCTGCAAAAATTTCTTTCATTTCGGGAATACTCATTGTAATGTCCGTTTCGGCAAATTCTTTCCCGTCAACGGTAATTTCCCGCGGGTTCGGAGGAGTCGTTCCGCCGTCAAGTATCATATTTATAATGTCGGTCTTGACATAAAGCAAGTTATAAAAAATATCTGCCCAATCAAGGTCGCAATTTTGTATTCGTGAAGCCCGCCAGCCGTATTCTTCGGAATATTCGAGAGAAATATAATAGTCCTCTTCCCGTTCTTTTTCCGAGAAAATTATTGCTTCGGCAGTTTTGCCGTCACAATCGAGAATTTTTATATTTTCATAACTTGCCGGCATAGGTATGGGGCTGCCGAAAGTCCGCATACACAATGTTCCGTCAATTGTTTGGTATTTTGGAACTATTTCCGTTCCGTCACTGCTTACAAACAATTCGTTATAAAGTTCATCGCCGCTGATAAAATTTTCCGAAAGCGCAGCGCGGATATTTCCGGTAAGTTCGTCCTCATCGGCGGCATAATCGGTATTTATCGGATAGTAATAATATGTATAGTCCCATACTTTCTCCTCGTGAATGGGATTTTCAATATCGGCAAAATTATCATAGTAATCTGAACTTTCGGGGAATTGTCCGTACAGGAAACCGCAGGCGTCAAAAATTTTCCCAAGTGAATCGACTATCTCCGCGGACTGCTGTTCGGTGGGCTTGGGTTTATCGGAATATATGGCAAAAAAATCATATTCATGCGGGTCGTTTTCGCTTATTTCGGTTATCTGAGTGGTTTCGGGCAGGGGAATCTTTGTTTCTTCGGGAATGTTTTCTTCTTCCTTTTTGCAGGAAACCGTTATCAGGACTGTTATTAAAATCAGAACGGTTATTTTTATGTAATTTTTCATATGTATGCCTCTTTTCTGTATGCGGAGATCGTATATATAGTATTATACAATCTCCGCATACGAAAAGCAATTACAGAGCGGTTACAAATTGGTTACAAATTGGTAACAGCCAACTGCAGTTCAAAAAATCGCCGCGAAAAAAGTTCCGTAAGCGCCACCGCGGGCATGGTTATGAAAAACCACAGCACCGAGAACGGTAGGCATATCTGCCCGAACAGGTTGAACATAAGCCCCGAATAGTCCCAGACGTTCCAGTCGAGCCATAGGTTGACAATGCACCCCGCGATAAATTCCAGCGAAGTTATGACAATAGCGCCGAAAAGGCATTTCATCAGAAGAGGTTCGCGGGGGCGGGAAATGAAATGCCTGTATAGTATCACGAGACAAAGCCCGCCGGTTATGGTCATGCTCCAGTGGGTGAAGCCGCGGAAGATAATTTCGATAAGCGAGTAAAGTATTCCTCCGAAAAGGAAAAGAACAAAATTTTCAACAGACTTGGGCATAGAATTTTCCTCCGTTACCGGTTTGTTTTCAATATTATTTTCTGCGGAATTTTATCGGCTATTTGCGGGAAGTTATGTCAATATTTTTTGGAAAATATTCAGAACCGCTCCTTAGTGTAAAATAAAAGTAGGCAGAAAAAGAAAAGAAAAAAGAGGGCAAGAAAGCCTTGCCCTCAGAGTCACCATATGCTATAATATTAGTTGCACAAAAAAATATAAAGCAGGTGACTATAAAATGATTATATCATATGAAATCGAATTTGACAATGCGGCTTAGTGTAAAATAAAAGTAGGCAGAAAAAGAAAAGAAAAAAGAGGGCAAGAAAGCCTTGCCCTCAGAGTCACCAT
>CANRFB010000049.1 GCA_947629785.1 uncultured Clostridia bacterium
TTTTTCAGCCACTTTCAGATGGCTTGGTTTTGTGCGCCCTTCTTATTCTTTTAGTTGTCTGATGTTTTTTCAAACTTATATCCCTGAAAAAATCCGCCAAGCCCGAGCCGCATGGGCATATTATCTTCAAAATATTTTTTTATCAGGCGCAGATATTCTTCATATATTTTATTTATATTTATATTCCGATCGTTCTGATTTTTCCAGTTTCCCGTATCAACTATAGGGACCGCTTTCCAATGATCTGTTCCGAGTTGTTTCATCAGATCATAAGTTTCCATAAGAGAATCAATGTTTCCCATATGCAGCGACATTGAGACCGTGACTTTGTAACCTCTGCTTTTTATAAGCTTTATGGCTTCGATCGCTTTTTTCTCTGCACCGTTTACATTCCTCAGCCAATCATGGCAGCCGACACCGTCAAAACTCAGCATAAAATAATTCGGTGCAATATTTCTTCTGTCAAATTCGTCCATGAATTTTTCATTTACAAGCATTCCGTTTGTAAACACCTGCAAGATCTTTATATGATTTTCCAAAAGGCGGTCAACTAACTGCCAGAAATCTTTCCGCACTAAAGGTTCTCCGCCTGTAAGCGCGACCATGTTCACGTTTGCTTCAAGGCACTGACGTATTACTTCGTCGCATTGCTCCGCAGACATTTCTCCGTAACGGTTTTCACCGGAAGTTATGTAACAGTGTCTGCATTTCAAATTGCATTTGCCTGTTATCGACCATAGCAAAGTATGCGTATATCTTGCTTCGGAGTAATGATATTTCTGATAGTCAAAAAGCCTGTGACCGCTGTCACATTCCGTGAGATAACCTTTTTCGGCGGCTTGTAAAGCCATTTTCCTTATTTTTTCCGGAATTATATTTTCTTCCGGCGAAACTTCGCCCGAGGTAATAAGCTCCAGCGCATCAAACTGGAATTTCGTCAGTTCCATGACTTTTCCGCTTATTTCGGTACATTCAAGGTCTAAAACAGCATATCTTTTATCGCTCCAACCTCTCAGAGCGTATTTTGGATCTAATGTATAATATTTCATTTTATTTTTCACCGGCATGATCATAATAAAAGTGTAATACCCTCTGTCAATGGAATACACCGGCAGAGGGTGATCACACCAACGTCAGCTATAACTTCGCTATAAAGGAATTTTTATTACCTCCGATAATAAGGAGGCGTAGACGGTATACTTGAAAAATCAACATGTGGCAATCCGGAAGAAGAAGACCCGCTCTTGCCGCTGCCGCCTGTGCCGCCTGCAACAGCATCAAGATCGTCATCAGCAAGTTCTGAATCATCCCTGTTAAGATAAGCTTTTGCTTCCTCAACGGTAATGTCGTAGCCGAGCTTCTTTGCGAGTTCTCCTACCTTTGTAAGCTGCTCATCGGAAGCTTCTTCGATCTTGTTTTCTCCAAGGATCGTGATAAGTTCCTTCTTTGCCGACTCATCAGCCAGCGCCTTTGCGTAAAATTCTGATATTTTGCTCATTGCAAAATCCTCCTTATAAATTTATTATAATGGCTTTAAACATAAGTTTATAGCTGCCATTTACAGAATAACGTGTACATTGCCGAACCTCTGCTTCAGAGTTTCATCGGCGAGAGCTTTTGCATAATCTTGTTCATTGGTATCACCTCCGTATATTGATCATTTTACTTTTTCCGTCATATGTAGTATTATATTGTCATTCCTCCGTCTATCACGAATGTCTGACCTGTAATATAACCCGCTTTGTCGCTTGCAAGGAACACACAAAGTTCCGCCACTTCGTCCGCTCTTCCAAAGCGCTTCATGGGTATATTATCTATAAGTTTTTTTCTTGAACTGTCATTGATGTCTTTTGTCATAGCCGTCTCGATATATCCGGGAGCAACTGCATTCACGCGGATATTTTTTTCCGCAAGTTCAGCAGCCGCAGCCTTTGTCAATCCGATCATGCCCGCCTTTGATGCGCAGTAACTGCTCTGACCGATCCCGCCTCTGAGACCGAAGACAGAACTTATATTTATTATTGCCCCCTTTCCTCTTGAGAGCATTGGTACAATGACGCTTTGCATGACCGAATATACACCGATAAGATCGCAGGATATAACACTTTCCCAGTTTTCTCTTTTTGATGAAAAAAGAGGTTCCGGGAAAATAATACCCGCCGCATTAACAAGAATATCCGCTCCGCCGAACTTTTTTAATTCCGCTCTTATTGTACGGGAAATACTTTCGCCGTCTGAAAGATCCAATCTGAATGCGGAAAAAGCTTCGCGGTATTTTTCGCCTATGTCTGTATTTGTGTTACGGTATGTTCCGAGGACTTCTGCACCTTCATCAATGAATTTTTTCGCACAGGCAAGCCCTATGCCGCCTGAAGCTCCTACTATCAGTGCTTTTTTGCCTTCAAGGATACCCATGATAATTGTTCCCTTCCGATGTTACCTGGCTGTTTTTAACAGCACACAGCAATAATTTCCGACTGTATCTATGCCTGTAACGAGTATCGAACCGATATTTTCTTTTATTCCCAAAATATCGGGAAGTTTTCCCTGTTTAAGTACCGCGCACGCAAGTGCAATACTAAGCATATATCCGCTCCCCAGTGTTTCTCCGAACAGCTTTTTCGGAGCGGCATATAACGTATTGCTGCCAAAAACCATTTCAAGAGCTCGGCGTTCAATATAATCGAAATAAGTCCCGTTCTCCGAAGTAAATACAACATCAGGCGGAACAGAAAACGATCTGTTTACCGTGTCATATATCATTCCGATACATTTATCATCAAGCTTATGCACATACGGATAAAACGGAAGTGAAAATGATGCTGTACCCGAAACTTCACAATAACTTCTGCCGCTCTTTTCCAATCTGAGCGCCATTATTGCCGTTCCCTCGGATATTTCGCAGCCTTGCGCCGCTTCATAAGACATTACGGAATCAAAGAGTTCTTCCGAATATTCTTCTACAGAACCTGTTAATATTACATCAGCCCTTTTATTATCGAGCAGCAACGCCGAATATTCAAGTGGATCTCCGCCCATAAGCAGTGTGCTTACGCCCTTATATCCGTTAAGTATACACACCTGTCCCACGCATGAATTGGGAACCGTTCCGGAAAAGATCGTAGGACTGCATTTCTGCGGATCGCCGCTTACAACAGAATCCGAAAATTCAATATTATTTTCCGAAGCTCCGTAACCCGTAGAAAAGATCGTTCCGATCCTATACTTATCCATATCTTCCGGAATATCGGCATCACTTCGCGCACCGTCCGCAGCTGCCGCTGCAAGTTTGCTGTATCTGCTGCATCTTCTCAGCTTTGAGGGAGAAATACTGCACTCAAAACCGATCTTTCCGCTTTCAAAGTTTACTTTATTTCCGCCGACTATCTCCGCAAGATCTTCAGCCGACTTTGCACAGCGTGAGATAATGCCTATGCCGTCAATATATACCGATCTCACCATCAGCCACCTCCGGTATATTTTTTTATAAGCAGGCTCGCGCTGTTGCCCGCAAAAGCAAAACTGTTTGAAAGCGCATGATCTATATTGATACCATATGTTTCAGAGGAAAGGCTCTTTTCGCCGTTGATAGGGTTTTTCAGGTTCGGCATGGGAATGTACTTTCCGCTGTTCATGGAAAGTATAACGCTTGCAAGTTCGATCGCTCCCGAAGAACCCATACAATGTCCGATAAGAGCCTTTGTAGAGGAAAACGCCGGTTTTTTATCCGAATTTTCATATAAAAGATCTATAGCTTTTACTTCCATGCTGTCATTTATAGGAGTACCGGTTCCGTGACCGTTGATATAGTCTATCTGTTCGGGAAAGATCCCGCCGTCCTTTACGGCAGACAGCATTGTCATGTATGCGCCGCTTCCGCTCGGATCGGGACTTGTGATGTGATATGCGTCGTTCCCGAGACCGTATCCTATGATCTCACAATAAATTTTTGCATTTCTTTCAAGTGCGTGTTCAAGGGATTCTACCGTGAAAAATGCACCGCATTCGCCTATATTTATTCCGTCGCGGCTTTCATCGTACGGATCGCATATTCCCGAACTGAGCGATCTTAATGCGTTAAAACCATATGCCGCAATTATCATAAGCGGATCTGCGCCTCCTGCTACGGCAAGATCGCAGATACCGTTTCTTATGTGATCGAATGCCATTCCCACAGCGGTAGTTCCCGACGCGCAGGCGGCAGATGATACGCTTATTGCTCCTTTTACGCCGAAAAGTTCTTTAGCATATGAAGCGTAGTCATTCATTGATGCAAGAAAATTATCAGATTTTCCGTCCGCTTTGGCTTTGCTGTGCTTGTAATAATGATCTGCGGTGGACAGCAGAGTTCCGAAAAACATACGGCAGTTCGTTCCGAGGGAAGATATGTAACCACTGTCTATGCCCGCGTCATCAAGCATTTCGGCAGCGGAGATCCGTATAAGTTCATAAAGCCTGTTGTCACCTTTTATTTTTGTATTTTCGCCGAAATATTCCGTCATAAGTCCCTCGGCGGAAAATGCCGTGCATTTTCTTATGCCGCTTATACCGTCCGTGCAGGCGCGGCGAAATTCTTCCTTATCGGAAGCATTTCCGCATATTACGCCCATTCCGGTAATAACTGCTCTTTTCATATTCAGCTTTCCTTATACTTACGGATATAGTCCGCTATTGCGTTTATGGTTTTCAGTTTGTCCATATCTTCGGCGGGAACATCTATTCCCCATTCATCATATATAAGTACGACAAGTTCAAGAGCATCAATGGAATCAAGTCCCATGGTCACTTCATCGGTCTCATCGGAAGAACCGAATATAGGCGAGTCAAATGTAAAGCCTTCTATATCACTTTCATCTATTTTCATTTTTTTCAAAAGCTTATCATAAATTACTTTTTCTAAATTATCCATAAAAATACCTCCGTTATCTAAAGATATAATTTTCCGAATGCGTTGAAGATGAAGTAACGTTTTGCAGCAGTTTCATTCTGAATGCGTTTGCGTGTTTATTATCATTGAACATGACATAAGCTGCACGGTGAAAACCAAATTGCCTGAATTTTTCCATTGAATTTGCAAAAGGAAGCAATATGCAGCCGTTGCCGATCTCTTTTTCGGAAGCAGATATATGCTCGAAAACAGCGCTTATTTTATCCGGAGCAGTTACCAGAGTATACGCCGCAAGGTGATCATTCCTGACTGCGGCAAAACTCATATCCGTATTCATATTTTTCTGCGGATCATCAAAAAATACTTTTACGGCAAGTTTATTTCCGAAACTGTTTTCACCGGAATCATATATTTCATCTATAAGTTTTGTAGGCGCATCAGCAAAACTTATGCAGGAATATCCCTGCCGCCTGAGCATATCGCATAATTTACCGCCTGTTTCGGACATATATTTTTCCCAGCCCGAAATATCATTACCCCTGAAAACAGTGCAGGACGATCTGTATTCAAATCCTGTTCTTTTGCTGATATCGGATACGGTATCATAAAATTTATGCTCCGTGGAAATATTGAAGTTAATTGGTTTCGGAAGAGTTTCTGCGGCATATCCTATAAGAGCGGAAAACACTCCGCTGCGCCGTTTTTCTTCATTGGTATATGCATACATAAGCCTTATTTCGGACTCTTCGGTGACTGCACAAAGATAGCCGCACGGCAAACCGTCCTCAAGCATTATAAAAATATTCCCGCCGTAAGCGGCGGAATTTTTTGCGGCATGATCGGAAAACGGCGTTCTGCTGTCTCCGAACAAAAATATATAATCGGTATAAGTTCCTGAAATTATCTTACGCATTTTCACACATACCTTCAAGTCCTGTCTTACATAAAAGTCTTATCCTTTGCTCCCGCGTCATGCGGGAAAATTCCTCCGAAGCCGACCATTTTTCAAGATAACTTGCGGCGGTCTCCGCGGTTTTTGAAACGGCTTTTTTTACATTTTGTGAAAGATCATTTGTGTAGAAATCCAGTCTCCCGCCGCTTGTTCCCGAAATTCCCATAAAACGAAGGAAATATTCAGCTTTATAATACCCGAAAGCTTCATATATACCGAAAAAATCAGCCATTATTTCATCGTGTATACTGTTGCGTGAAATACCGAAAACTTGTTTTGTAAAATAGTGAGTACATTCATGTTCGCGGCGAATTATCATTGATCTGTCTGCCCAGACCTGCTCGTCAAGTCCCATTTCCGAAGCGGGAACATTACTGTACGGCTTCGCGGAAAGCATTATGAAACGCGTCGATCTGCCGAAAGCAAATGATGCGCCTGTTTTTGAAAGATCGTCGGGACGAATGCCTTTATATACCGTATTTGTTACAAGCTGCTCAAAATCATCTGCATTTTCAAGATATATTATCGGTATCTCACCGGCAAAGGAATCATATATTTCCATTTTTACTTTATCGGGCTGCTTGAAATTTACCGTTCTTTTCGGTGATACATACTTATTGATTGCCTCCGCAGCCGAATTTTTTTCGGCATAAGCATAAATTTCTCTCCAACGTTCAAGGAACGTCAGGTCATGCTCACGGATCTCTTCACAGTCGGCAAAATAATTGTGTACATTATCGTAAAACTCTTTCCGTTCTTCCTCGTTAAGACCATATTCAGCGGCTATATCGGATATTGTCAAACTCATCATCTCCCGTTCTACACCATTTGTCTGCTTGCAAGATCTGCAAACTTACCGTTAAGAGCCATAAGTTCATCAAAAGTTCCTTCTTCCACTACCTTTCCTTTGTCAAGATAAATTATCCTTGAACAATTTTTTATTGTTGAAAGGCGGTGTGCGATCACGATCCTTGTGCATTTCATTTCTTCAAGAGTCTTTACAACTATCGCCTGAGTGATATTGTCAAGAGCGGAAGTTGCTTCGTCAAACATAACTATATCAGGATCCGAAGCAAGTGCGCGTGCGATAAGAAGTCTTTGCTGCTGTCCGCCGGAAAGTCCTCCGCCGCCCTCCGAGATCATTGTAAACATTCCCATTGGCATTTTCCGTATATCTTCTGCAAATCCCGAACGTTCGGCGGCTTCCCATGCTTCATCTACCGTGAGCCACGGAGCGCATATTACAATATTGGAATAAATGTCTCCCGAGAAAAGTTTTCCGTTCTGGAGTACCACTCCTATTCTTCGGCGCACACTTCTTATATCAAGACCTTCCGAATCCTGAAGATCGTAATATACCGAACCTGACTGGGGTTTCTCAAATCCGAGGAGCACTCTGAAAAGCGTGGATTTTCCGCAGCCCGATGAACCTACTATGCCTATATATTCTCCGCTCTTTATGTGCAGTTCAAGGTCATTGAGCACATAAGGCATATCCTCATTATAACGGAATTTTACCCTATCAACGTCTATTCTTCCGCTGAGATGTTCGACGCGCTTTTTATATCCCGAACTTTCGGGAGTTTCTTCAAGTATAGGGCGAAGCATATCAACTGCCGGGCGAAGTGAAGCTATCTGCGTGGTAATTCCCGCCATAGACATTACCGCTCCCGTAAACAGCGCATAAGCCGAATTGAACGCAATATAATCGGAAGCGCTAAGACCGTTTACATAAGCCGTATAGTAAAGAAATATCGTTCCGCCGAAAACTATTAGCGACGATAAAGCTCCCGATACCGTAAGAAATCTGTGAGGTATTATCTTCAATTTACTGTAAAGTTCAGCCCATTTTGAAAATGCACGGCTCTCCGCTCCGGAAACTTTTATTTTTGTTATCCCGCCAAGCAGCTGAAAGACCATGCCCGATAATTTTCCGTTTACCTCGTTATTATGCGCCGTCTGATCTATCTGAACTATGGCTGTGACGATATATACCGCTACCATGAGCAGCACTATCACAAGAGACGGCATGAACATTTCCGCTGAGATCGAACTTATCTGAAACAGATACACAAACGAAAAAACAGAAGCAAGTATCGTCGGGATAAGCTGACCGCCGAGAATACCGCATATCTGATTTATAGAAGCTGCTCTCTGTGTCAGATCGCCTGAACCGTATTTTTTAAAGAAATCTACCGGAAGATCCATAAGTCTTGCCCATACCGCATTCTGCGCCAACAGTTCCAGTTTATTGCCTATGCGGATAACTCCTATGGAACGAGAAAGTTCAAACAGTGCGGTAACAATGACCGTTCCCGCAATAAGAACGCTTATACCGAATATTTCATCGGAAGTTCCGGACGGAACAACATTGTTGAAAATGAACTGATTTATAGCCGGCATTATCATTCCGAGCAGACCTGCCGCAAGACTTATACATAAAAGCCATACCACATCGGAAATACTGAACGCTCCTGCAAGGAATTTATAAAAGTCCTTTAAAGTAAGCGCCCGATCTTCAAACGGCTTATAAAAACAATATGCCACAGGAGAAAAGTCTTTTGCGCGGTCTTTTGTCAGAGTTACGGCTTTGCCGTTATCATCATAATAAATGTATCCTCCCGAAGCGGAGGGGATCATTGCGCATACAGCACCGTTTTCCCTGCTGCAAAGGATAGGCATGGAGCCTTCCTTCCACCATTTTCCCGAAGTCACTATCTTTCTGCGCATTATCCCCGTCTCGGTCATTAAAAACTGCATAAGGCTCTCGGGATCTTACATTCCGTCCGGGAACTGCGGAGCTGTGACTTTCAGGCATGAACATATTCTTGACAGTTCCAGCGCTGTTCTGCACGGATATGATGTTGCGCTTACATCGGATAGTCTGCCGAAAGAATGATACACGCTTTCGGACGACGAAAGGAGAAGTTCCGCATCTATCCGTCTCCGTTCATTTACTTGTTCAGAAAAGGTTTTCATACTTTCCTCCTTGCGGCTTGCTTATTCGCTTCTGACAAGGGCAGCATATTTTCCGTTCTTTTCGATAAGCTGTTTATGTGTTCCGCGTTCTATTTCCTTGCCGTATTCAAGCATGATTATCTCATCGGCGTCGCGTATCGTTGAAAGTCGGTGAGCGATGACGAAACAGGTTATCCCTCTGCGCTTTACAGCGTCCATGACAAGTTTTTCTGTTGCAGGGTCAAGAGCAGATGTAGCTTCATCAAGAATAAGTATTGACGGACGTGCGGCAAATGCCCGTGCGATCTCAAGCCTTTGACGCTGACCGCCCGAAAAATTCCCGCCGCCTTCCGATATTATCGAATCGTATCCGTCTTTAAGCGCCATTATATCATTGTGTATGCAGGCATCTTTGCAGGCTTCTACGATAATTTCTTCCGGGATAGTGCTGTCCCACATTGTAATATTATCCCTGACAGTTCCGCCGAAAAGAGATATGCTCTGATCCACAACAGCCAAAGAGCCGGTAAAAACATAACGGTCTATCTCGCTTATGGGCTTTCCGTCAAAAAGAAGTTCGCCGCTCCTTTGAGAATAAAGACCGGATATAACTTTAGCCAGAGTGGATTTGCCGCTTCCGCTGCCGCCCACAAGAGCGGTCATGCTGCCCTTTTTGGCTTTCAGGTCAAAATTTTCTATAAGTGCGGGAGCAAGAGGACTGTAGCCGAAACTTATATTTTTAAGTTCGACTTCTCCGCTGAGTTTTTCATATTTGTTTTCCGAAGAAGCAGGAGAAAATTCCACATCTGTACGGTAATTCATAACATCTTCGACGCGCTCCATGCTGCCGCTCATATCCTGAAATACCTGTATAGAATTTACAAGAGAACCTACCGGAGCAAGGAACAAATTCATAAAGCTCTGGAACGCCATAAGCGCACCAATGGTAAAATTTCCGTTGAAAATATTATATACACCTATCATAAGTATCGTTCCTGTGCAAAGTCCTGACAGTATCTGCGGAACGATACCTATCATCGTGTTTCTTTTTCTGAGGTCGAGCATGGCATTGTTATACTTGGTCTGATAGCCCGATATTTTTTCAAAGAAACCCGATTCCGCGCCGCTTGCCTTTATTGTTTCTATCATTGAAACAGCGGCTATCATAATTCCCGAAAGTTTTCCGCTGTCACGCTGAATGGATTTTGCTGCATTTGTATTCTGTTTTGATACCGCGCGCATCAATATGATATTTATGACCGCCATTGCAATGCCTATCAACGCCATTGTCCAGCTGTAATATATCATTACCGCAAGATATATGCCTATCATTATCACATTTAAAAATACCGGCGCAAGCTGAGTACATAAAGCGTTGGCTATCTCGTTATTGCTCTGCTGTCTTGAAGCGATATCTCCCGCAAATCTCTGCGAGAAAAAATCCACAGGCAGCCGTATAATATGCCACATAAAAGATGAAGATGAACCTATGCTCATTTTTGCCTGAAGCTTTGCAAGATGATCTGTTTTTAATACTTCCGCTATAAAACATACGGCAAGTGAGACGATCATTGCCGTTATGAGCCATTTCATCTTATCCGTCCGTCCTCCGATAAGGACTTCATCGGTAAAAAGTTTATAGAATACAGGTTTTACAAGTTCCACAACGGATATGACAAATCCCATAGTAAGAATAAATGTCAAAGATCCCGCGCAGCCTTTCAGCCTGTTTTTAACAAATGACATAACGCTTTTAGGCTTTCCTGACGGAACAAAATCTTCCGCCGGTCTGAACGTAAGCGCAACGCCTGTAAATGAACGGTCAAATTCCTCCATATCCACAAGCACTCTTCCGCCTGCGGGGTCGTTTATGACCGCCTTGTTTCCTCTGAATCCGCAAAGAACTACAAAATGGTTGAAATTCCAGTGTATTATCATCGGAAAATTAGTTTGTTCTTTGATCTTTTCCACGCTCATGCGGTAACCCTTTGCTTCCAGTCCGTGATGTCTGGCTGCAAGGTTTATATATTTTGCTGTACTGCCGTCTCTCGAAACGTTGCAGTCGGAACGAAGCTGTTCAAGCGGAACATACTTTTTATAATACGCCAGTATCATGGCTAAAGAAGCAGCACCGCATTCAAGTGCTTCCATCTGCAATATCACAGGCACCTTTTTTACCGAGCTCTTCATTTTCCGCCTCCTATTTTATCAGCATTTCTATCGGCAGATATTCGTTAGTCACAACAATTATTGAGCATTGAGTTCCCAACTCTACTGAAAGAGCTTCGCCTTTGCTGTTTGACCAGCGGTAAGAGTTGCCGGAATTTTCATCAAGGTCAAGACGGATCCTTATTTCTACAAAGGAGCCTTCAGGGAGTATTCCTTCAACATATGACATCGTTCCCATTTTAGCTGTGATGCTTTCTTCCGAAGCGGGGGTATCGGATATGGAAGTTATGACTCCTTCCATATATCCGTATTCTTCTCTCGGAGCATACATCGGAGATACCTGAGCTGTCATTCCAAGGCTGAGATTTTCCGCTGTCTGCATAGGCACATAAGCCGTTACTTCATTATATCCGCTGTCGCTCATTACCGTAAAAACAGGATCTCCTGCCGACAATGCAGTTCCCACTGCTCTTACAGACTGGATATTTCCGGAGAAATTGCTTTTGATAACGGTAGATGCAATATAAGAATCCACCATATCGTCTATCTGTTCGGAAAGCGCAGTATAGTCATTATCTGACTTATCTTTCAGAGAAAGTTCATATCTGCTTTCCTCTATTTTCCCGAGCAGTTCATTATTTGATATTACAGCAATAACATCGCCTATATCCACATGATCTCCGTCTGAAACGAATACGTCTGTGACCATACAATCCCTGTCCGCCGAAGTGCTTATTATATTATTGTTGGTAAATACGACTCCCGACATATTTACCCCATTTGTAATTTTATATGTAAAACTCCATATAACAAATGTGATAAGCGCCGTTACCATTGCCGCAAAAATTATCCAAGCAGACGGACGCATTATTTTGACTTGTTTGTCCAGCTGTTCGGGAGTAGCCATTGTATCAAGAGCAGTTTTTCTGAATATTTCAGCCATTATTATTCCCCCTTATTATCAGCTGCGGAACGCGCCGTCTGAAAATTTAAGAATATTATTTCCGGAGGGGATAAGCGCTCCGTTTTCATCGTATGTGACCTTTCCGTGCAAGCCGTCGTATCCTTCTTCGGATCTTAATATCTTCATAAGTTCCGCCGGCTCGGCAACTCCGGAATTTAAAGCATTTCCGAGCATATATATGAGATCGTATGACTGAACGGCGTGTTCCGTCATTTCAAAGCCGTATTTTTCACTGTAGCGTTCTTTAATATCATTTTCTGCCGTATCATCTGTCAGATAAAGGGGAACTATTACCGTTCCGTCAAGATATTCTCCGTTCTGCTCAATATCGTAGTCGGTGTCCATAACATAATCCGAAACTACTTGAATATCCGAACCCTTTAAGCGGAGCATTCTTACAAGATCGCTGTTAAGGCTGTAATAATTGCTTACGCAGACAACATCTATACCCAGTACCTGCCATCGGGAATATGCGATATCAAATTCTTCCTGAGTATAAGGTCCTACAACAGTATCCGCCAGCGCAACGCCCGAATCGGAAATTTCGGACTGAAAACCTTTTAATTCGTCCTCCTCATATTCTGTATCTGAATGACAAAAGGCAGCACGTTTAAAACCGTTATTTATAACATACTGCCCCATGATCTTTCCTGCCGAACCTGCACTGATGAAGTCGGCAAGAAGATATTCATATTTATTTTCTATCGTGTGATCGTAACAGCCGTTTGTGATTATAAACGGCTTTTTGGCTTCTTCGTAAATATCCGCAACAGTGTCAACATAATCTATTTCTTCTTTTATAATAACTGCCGCAATGTCTGTATCTGCTGCTATTTCATCGGCATAAGCAATAGCTTTATGATAATCCGCATCATCATCGTAATATTTAACACTTAAATTTATGCCGGTATTTTCATAAAAGTTTTCTGATGCAAGTTCCATAGCTTCGACTGCTCCACCATCGTTATAAAACGAATCATCACCGACTACAGCAATAACGATACTGTTATTATTCATCGGTTTCCACGCCTCGATCGTTTCATTGCAGCCGGTAAATAACAGACCGGCTGAAACTGAGAGCATCAAAGCAAGGCTCTTTCTGAAACTCATTACACCTCATCCTTTCGTTTGCAAAATACAAATGATCGAATATTGCTTGAATATCTGAAAAATTTATAATAATATAAATATAAGTTTTTGCGTAAATGTTAAGGATAATTTACATTGATTGCCGTAATTTTCAATATGCGCAAAATTTATTGAGAAAAATAACTGAAAAACGCAAAAAACTTTCGCAAAATACCATAATGTGCGATTTTACGCCCCGGAATATTCAATTTTCAAGGTTCTATGAGTTTTACTGACAAGAGATCTGACGGTTTAAAAGTTCCATGCAAGTTCGTTTACGTTCCATAGAAGAATGAACATATCTGTTCAGAGTGATCTCAACACTGCTATGCCCCAGTATCTCCGAAAGAGTCTTTACATCAAATCCGACAGCAACACATTTAGTAGCAAAAGTATGCCGCAGAGCATGAAAATTCACTTTCGGCAATTTCAGTTTTTTAAGTATTGCTGCAAATCTGTACTGCATTGTGCGAGGTTCAACAAAAAGATTTTTACCCGTCAGAATGTAATCATCATCGCCCGACCTGACTTTTTGAAGAATATCAACAAGAAATTCCGGCAGGGGGATCTGCCGTATGGAACTCCTGCTCTTCGGAGAACCAACAAAAATTTTGGTTTTAGACTTGCCGGAAAGGTCTTTTATACGCTGCATAGTCCTATTGACGGTCAAAATTCTTTTTTCAAGGTCGATGTCCGACCACTTCATGGCGCAAAGTTCTCCAATACGGACACCGGTATAAAGCGATAAGAGAATGCCAACATTTGTGAGTGTCGGAAAATTAAGTAAATGAGCCGTCAGAGTGTTTTGTTGATGTTCGGTCAAAACAGGTCTTTCAGCAGTGTGTTTGTTTCTCGGAACGGTGACAGTTTCGGCTCTGTCGGCATAATTGAAGGTCTGTCGGGCATATCTTGTAATGGACTTTATTACAGACAAAATATCCGAAACATACTTCGGAGAAAGTTGCGATCTCAGTTTTCCTTCCGCAAAATCAACAAAATGCTGCTTTGTCAGTTTGTCATACTTCAAATTTCCAAATGCAGGGAGAATGTGCTTGTCCAGTTTCGTGACGTAGTTGGCATATGTAGACTCTTTTACGGCTTTCTTAATATTATCGCACCACTTTGCAGCAATTTCGGCAAAAGTTGAAGAACATTTAAAACATTCCTGACGGCTTTCGCTCTTTTTTTCTGCCAGTTTCTTGCAGACTTCCTTGTAACTTCGGCTGTAAACGGAACTGTATTTTACCGAACCATCGGCACGATAGCCGTTCTTGTAACGACCTTCCCAACGTCCGTCTTTGCGTTTATACACGTTATTTCCTCTTCTTGCCATTTTGACACTCTCCTGACTGACGAAAAATTTGACGGCTTAAAATCTTAAATACGCAAAAAAGTTGACATTTGCAATACTCAAATGTCAACGAACCAAAGCGGTTATTTTCTTATTTTAAGCCATTTAGCCGCTTTTTTCGACTGTACCGGCTAAATTAACAAATAATTCCCCTAATATTTGAAATTTTTTCATTATTTTGCTATTGACATTGTGATTTTTATGTTGTAAAATGTTTGTGTAATGTTTAGATATATTTTCGCACATTATGGTATTTTGCGAAAGATTTTCATAACTTAACAGAAAATGCGATCGGTAAACGTCCTTGACGGTTTACTGATTTTTTATTTAAAAATCCTATTGATTTTTAGGTCTGACTGTGATACAATATGAGTAAAGGGAGTGAGACGCAATGCCCGAAGCACCTACATATGAATCAGATGTAATAGACAGCATTTCCGATAGTCCGGTAGATCCCAGATGTGATGCCGCCTGCAAGAAAGTCCTTTCCTGCAAGGAATTTGCTGCTCCCATATTAAAATATGTCTGCACCGAGTACGAGGGCATGGAAACATCTGACATCATTGCTCTTATGGACGATGCTGTGATCTCGGAAGAACCTCTTGATCCCGATGTTCCAAAACCGAAAACCGCGCCGGTAGTAAACCTTTCCAATAGTGAAAGTTCGACCACCAGAAGCGGAACACGATTTTTTGACATACGATTCAACGTAAAGGCACCGGAACGAAACGGTGAAAATGTGCAGCTTATCATCAATCTTGAAGCGCAGAACGATATGGCAGGAGATTTCAGCCTTTTGAAAAGAGCGGTCTACTACTGTTCACGAATGATCTCCGATCAGTACGGCACTGTATTCACCGGCATGGACTACAAGAAAATTCGCAAGGTCTATTCAATATGGGTATGCTTACGCCCCGGCACAAATTACGCCGATTCTATCACCCGTTACAGCATGAAAAAGGAATCGGTGCACGGTAATATCGTGCTTACCCCGGAAAAAGCGGCAGACGAACGTAATAATTATGACCTTATAAACATGACAATTGTAGGTTTAAAGGATTTTGATTCGGCAGCACAGTCAGAACACCCGCTTATACGAATGCTGAGTCTTATCTTTACACAGGAACTGACCGCCGGGCAGAAAAAGGAACTGCTCGAAAGTGATTATAACATACAAATGACCGAGAATGTAGAGGAGGCGTTTGAAGATATGTGTGATTTCAGTACGGGATTTTATCAGGACGGACTTAATAAAGGCGTTGAACAAGGCAAGGTTGAAGAGCAAATTAACACTATAAAAAAACTACTTCACCATCAGCTTGACCCAATACAAATCTCTTCACTTCTTGAAATTCCCCTTGATGAAGTAGAAAAAGTAAAGAGAAATATTGCTCAGAACTGATATTGACCGGATAATTTTGTTTTTAAATAATGCCTTTCGCCCAAGTGCGGAGGGCATTTTCATTTGTCCATGTTCCAGAAATTGAATATGGGTATGCCTTTCTTCTGTGCCATTCTTACGGTTTGTGCCGTTCCGCTTCTCTGTCTTTTTGGGTTAAGGTAACAGAAACAAATATCCGCATATTTCACAAGACGAGCGTTCCGCATTTTCATACAGCCTTTAAAGTAATGATTGATGTATATTCTATCTTATCGGCAAGGGATAATATGCGATAAAATTCCGCTTTGTCCTTTTCTTTCCAATTTGCTATCTGCTCCTCATTAGAACAGGGCAATACAAGATTCAACCTGATATGCGGATACTTTTCACGCAATCCCAAAAGTACAACAAATGATAACTGATCCCAGCCGTAAGCTCCGCCAAAATAGAAATCTGTAACACCTGATATTATGGCTTCTTCCGACTTTTCATACAGATACTCCGATAATTCACTTGTATCTTCCGGCAAAGTTCTGTGTCCGGTAAAACTGATAGATGGCATAACCTTTTATCCTTTCTATATTATGAATAGTTTAATCAGACGCATAATATAATTATATCCTGTTATACTGAATATGTCAATCAATTTAACTTGTCAAACCGAATGAAATTACATTCTATATATTGTACAATAGTATATAGAATGGTGGTGTTATTATGGATCTGGAAGAAAAATTTGCGGAACGGCTGTCACAACTGCGGCTTGCCAAGGGTGTGTCTGCAAGAGATATGAGCCTGTCTTTGGGACAGAGTGCGGGTTACATCAACAACATTGAAAACAAAAACAATCTTCCGTCAATGGCTGCTTTTTTCTACATCTGTGAATATCTGGACATCTCACCAAAAGACTTTTTCGACTTTGACAGCAATGATCCGGAAAAACTCAACGAAATAACAGGTTATCTCAAACAAATCAGTGACGAACAGCTTGGTCATCTTCTCGGCATTGTCAAAGGTCTGATAAAATAACGTTTAAACGGCAGCTTATCCGGCTGCTGTTTTTGTTGAATGAAGAATTTTCCGTAAGCCGATCACATAATATTTCTGCCGCTTTGCCTTTCGTATATCATGTGCGAAAGGCTTTTTTGACATTTGGGATATATCCCTATTATATCACATTGCTTTTAAAATTGCGATATATCCCACACATAATGCACAAAAATTTGTTAATATATCACTATGGGATATATCGCAGCAAAGGAGTTTTTGTGTATGAATGCTAAGGAAGCGGTGGCAAAAAAGTGCGGAGGGCATTTTCATTTGTCTGTCTCCCAAAAATTAGGTATCAGTGTAACTTTCTTCTGTGCCATTCTGACAGTCTGTGCCGTATCGCACGGACATTCCGCAGTTTCATAACAGCAAGGGATGGTACTGACAGTACTTTTATTTACCATGTATTGCCAATAAAACAAGTTGTTTCCATTTTTTAGCACCTAAAAATCACGGCAAAAAAATTTTTGTTGTTAAATAAGGGCGAATGTCACATCGAACATTTGAGCTGGCACAAATGGTGGCACAACTTTGAAAATTTTCTGTGCCGGAAGACCATTTTTTTGTGCCACGAAACAAGTGTTTTCGTGATGTTGCTTAATTCACGCTCAAGAAGTGGAAAGGTTTTGTTGGATTTTAACATTGTGCAAAATGACGGGATAAAATCAGTAAATTCATAAAAAATTAACCACTATTTTGTAGACAAAAATTTACTTATACTTTTTACCTGTGTTTCTGTGCCAAAACTTCCATAAAATTACTTTTTGGGCACAGATGGCACAAAAAATTTTTGGATTTGTGCCACAAAATGTGCCACGCGGATGAATCTATATCTAAGGTTCAAGTCCTGTGGCACAGAAACACAACTTTTTTATATTATATGTATATGTGAGAAAATAAATATATATAATATACAATGAAAAATTGTAATTATGAACATATTGTTAAAACGCATTTGTATAATAAAAGGTTTAGGAAAAAAACTGTGCTTTTGTGCCGGAGCGATTTTGCCGTGTGACACTTGTTCAGGCTAAATCAGAATTAAAAATTTTTTTAAAAATGTATGTGTTAAAATGATATGGACCAATAAAAAATAGAAATTCCAACCGAGATATGGTATAATAAGTTTACCA
>CANRFB010000050.1 GCA_947629785.1 uncultured Clostridia bacterium
CATTCGTTGCGCTCTCAGGTCAGTGTCTGATGTCGTTGCTGCGATGTCAAGCTTCGATGACCCGCTTCGATGTCATTCTCCGTATCCGTAACTGCTTTCCGCTACCGATTGTTTAGCTGTGTAAGGTTGTTGCGGTATGTTGTTTTGAGGATCTATCAAGTCAATATTTTTTGAGTAAAGTGTAGTAATAATTCTTCTATTGGAAGTGTAGACAAGCTACACCTTACTTCGTAAGGTCGCTTGCCAAAGAGAAAGGGGGAGCAACGCCCCCTTTCTCTCTGGACTCTCTTTCCCCGTTATTACATAGTGCTCATTGATTCATCTTTAAACTATGTTTTCTCGATGAAATCAACTCCTACAAGATTTATTTATTAAAAAACTGCTGTCTTTCAAATTTTTTTTAATTTTTTAATAGAAATTAACCGGTGTCATATGTCCATATATGTCCCTATTTATTCATAATTTATCCAAATTTATTTTTCCGCTTTTTAGACAATTTCTTGCTTTTTTAATGTTTTCTCAAAACCGGAAATTTATTTTTGCCGCCTTCAAACGGCTATTCTATGTGCTTTGCTGGTTTTTCTTCCATTTTTCCGGTATGTCAGACATAAAGGTGTGTCGTAGTACGACACACCTTTATGCTAACTTCTTTTCTATTTCTTCTCTTTTTCTTTTTTTTCATAACCGAAAAAAATAATAAGCAAGACCGCAGCAAAAGCGCAAAGCGCAATATGTAACATACCCTGTTAAAGCTAACGGTTCACACATTGTAGGGATAACAGGGGTTGAAGAGGGACGTTGTAACACAAAACGCTCTCAGACGAACGCTATTGCCCCTCTAAGGCGTTTTCTCACTTCGATGTTATAACTACGATGTCACAGCTACGAAGTCGCTCAGATGGACTTCCCTTTTCGCTTCCGCTCTGATTATCCCGTAATTTAAGCTTTTTGCCGTCGTCATAACGCTTGCGTACTATCTGCGCTTCAAAGGGCGCAAGCGTTCTTCCGACGTCAAAAAGCCGCCAAACTTTTGTTTCGCGCCGTCCCTTGGCGCGGTGACGGGACGCGCACACTATGTCCATTCGGACGTTGCTGTGTGCGCGTCTGACGCGAAACGGTGAGTTTTGCGAAATTAGAAAAGTTTTATTTTCCCGTTGTTTGTTTCCTGCAAAGGTTTTGTGCCGTTTTTACTGTTTTTTCCATGTGAAAGTTTTATACAATGCCTTGTACATCATAAAGACATTCCCGAACATCAAGTAAACAAACATTATCCGGAAGCAAACCAAGGGCTTCTAAACATGAAGAAATTGCTTTGAGTTCATCTATATAACAGCCAAGAGGATATTTTAAATAATTGAGAAAAACTCCATCAAAATATTTGTAGACGGTTTCAACATCAGCGGAACTTATAAGTTTGAAATCCATAAATTTTAATCTCCTTTTATTGTATTTTCCCCGTATTGCCGGTATGAAAAAATCAGAAATGCCGCATAAGGTAAGATTTTGTATTATCGGCTTATTTAACAAATAATTTACAAAATGTTTTAGCACGTTCTATATATTAACTCAATATGAACGTGAAATAAAACTAAATAAATCTAAATAAACCTATATAAACCAATATAACCTTTTTACCTTGATTTACGCCAATTTGGTTGACAATTACCCAAAATTCACTTGTGGTATAATGTAATCAGAACATTTGGTATGAAAAAATCAAAAATGCCGCATTTTTGAATTAAAGAAGTAGACAGCACCTTGAAAATTGAATCATACGGCAGCGAGAGATACACGTTCGCATTGACGGAACACGAACATACCCGATCGCGGAAACGGCGACTCGGAGGAGAACTGTAACGCCGTATGGAAAATACAAAAATAAAGAAAACAAAGGAGGGCAACTTATGAACAATGTTACAGTAACACAGGCATACGAAATGATTTTCAGGAACTATCCCGACGTTGTCGGGGTAAAGGAGGTCAGCAGTATGCTCGGAATGTGCAGTAAGAAAGTTTACGAACTTATCCATAACGGAAAGCTCTTAGCTATTCCCTGCGGAAAGAAATTCAAGGTGGCAAAGCTAAGCGTTATTGAATATCTTTTGACCGATACAGCCGCATAATTTTTTGTGGTAAAGTATTGAAATTTTAAGCTGCCTATGGTATAATTTGATCAGTATCAACGGCAGACAGTCTTTCATTGAGGAGGTTATAGTTTATGAAAGCAAGTCTGCAAATAAAAAACGGTGTATACCAAGTCGTTATCGGCTACAAGGACGAGAACGGCAAGCACAAAACCAAGTGGATCACGACAGGTCTGAAAGAGGGAACGGGGAAACGCCGTCTTGAGGAAAGGCGAAAGGAAATTCTTTCCGAGTTTGAAACGGAGTACAACCGCAAACTTTATACGATCCCTCAGAATACTGCTGAACCTGTTGCAAGGTACAAATTTACCGATTTTCTTGATATGTGGCTTGAAACCATAAAGCCGTCTATTGCCCATACGACTTATGTCGGATATTCCAAGAACATTCGCAAGATCAAGAATTATTTCGGAAACGATATTATGCTTGACGAACTGAAACCGATACATATTCAGACTTTTTACAATCAGATGTATGAAAGCGGTTTGTCGGGAAATTCAGTCAAACATCTTCACACGAATATCCGTAAAGCTTTGCAATATGCCGTAAAGATCGACCTTATCCGGACAAATCCTGCGGACAAGACAGAACGTCCCAAATGCGAAAAATTCACTGCAAATTTTTGCAATAAGGACGAATTGACAAGACTTTTCGAGATATTCCAAGGTGACAGAATGGAGTTGTGCGTTCATATCGCGGCATACTACGGACTTCGCAGAAGTGAAGTCGTTGGTCTGAAGTGGGACGCCGTCAATTTTGAGAAAAAGACGATCACGATAAAGCACAAAGTAGTCAACGATTTCGGTGACGGAAAAGAAAAGATAATCGGCGAGGACGATCTGAAAACAGCCGCAAGCCGAAGAACGCTACCCCTTGTACCGCACATAGAAAAACTCCTGCTTGCGGAAAAGGACAAGCAGGAGCGTTGTATGGAACTTCTGAAAAGCGGCTACAACAAAGAGTATCTCGATTACATCTGCAAGGACGAGTTCGGAAACCTGATAACGCCTAATTTCATAACTGCGTATAAAAAACCATTCGGATATTGAAAAAGCTGCTGCAGAACTTGAAAGGATCCGCGCAGAAACGGCAAAGATCGAGGAAGAATACAAACGTGCTATGAAAAAGAAAAAGGAACTTACCGCATATTACAAAACTGCCCTTAATGCTTTTGAAACCGATTATGACAGGATCGTCAAGGAACAGCAGTCACTGCTTGAAAAGTATGAAGAAAGTCTGCCGAAGCCCGAACCGCCCAAAAAGGACTTTATCGAAGCCGTCACAAAAATGTCGGAATGGGCAGATAAGGTTCATCGGAAAGCGGAGGAACAGAAACGTTCAAACAGAAATTATTACGAAAGATGAAAGGAGAAACATTTATGACAATTACAGAAAAAAGAGAAATAGCTGAAAAGATAAAAGAACTGCTTTTGCGGCTCATCTCAGATGATGAATCGCAGGAAAGCCATTCTGAAAGCAAACCGCTTGAAATGCTAACTATCAAGGAATGTGCCGAAGCAGTAAAAGGTCTTTCGGAACACACTATCCGACATCTTGTAGCGCAAAATAAAGTCCCGTTCATTCGGACGGGACAAGGCAAGCGCGGAAAAATACTTATCAACAAGTCGGCGCTGCTTGATTTGTTGAACAAATCAGCATAAGTTTTACCCAAAATTTTGACATATTTCTAAAAACTTCTTGACTTTACAACGTGAAAGTAGTATAATGAAAGTGCAGAAATATGCCATAAAATTTACACATCAAAAGGAGAAGATGTATTATGGCAACAATTCAGAAAAGAGGAAACTCTTACAGAATAAAAGTATCCTGCGGATATAACGCAGACGGAAAACAAGTCGTTCAGTCTATGACGTGGAAACCGACAGAGGGAATGTCCTCAAAGCAGATCGAAAAAGAACTCAATCGCCAAGCAGTGATGTTTGAAGAATCCTGTCTAAAAGGCAGTGTAACTTCTGCTATGAAGTTTGAAGATTTTGCCAGACAGTGGTTTGAAGAATATGCAGAGATAAAGTTAAAACAGCGTACTGTTGACGGCTACCATCGTATGGAAAAACGCATTTACAAAGCTATCGGTCATATCAGACTTGACAAGCTGACGGTGCGTCATATTCAGAAGTTTATCATCGACTTATGCAATGCCGAACGTGTGGACGGACGAAACAAAAACGGCGGAAAACTTTCAACAAAGACTATCAAACTATACAAGTCAATGATCTCTACGATATGCGATCACGCCGTAAAAATGCAGATGATGTCGTCAAACCCTTGCAAAAATGTAACTATCCCGAAAGTTATTACTCCCGAAAAAGAATATTATTCTATTGAGGAAGCTCAGCATTTACTGGAACTTTTTCAGAAAGAACCTAAAGAAAACTATATGTATGTCTGCTTTTACACTTTGGCGATATATACGGGATTCAGACTTGGAGAACTTATGGGACTTGAATGGAAAGATGTAAATTTTGACACAAACGTCATAACTGTAAACCGCACCTGTCTGTATTCAAAGGCAAAGGGCGGACTTTACACTGAAACGCCTAAAACTGCTCAAAGTCTGCGCAGTCTGAAAGTTCCAAAGGCTATTATAGAAATGCTTGTAAAGTGGAGAAAAGATCAGAATGAACAGCGCAAAAAAGTCGGTTCACAATGGATAGAAACCGACAGGATATTCACCAAATGGAACGGCTTGACCATTCATTGCAACGCGCCGGGAAATTATTTCAGCAAATTCTGCAAAAGAACAGGTATGCGTTATGTTTCAACTCATTCAATGCGGCACTTGAACGCATCGCTCCTTATCAACGCGGGAGTAGACGTTAAAACAGTGCAAAGCTGTTTGGGACACTCAACACCTACAACGACTTTATCAATTTATCTGCATACTTTTCAAACGGCGCAAGCTGCCGCTATGGACGCCGTGTCCGAAGCCTTGCCGTTAAAAATGTCAAACACTGACAAAGCAGGATAACATACGGCAAGTTACAGCAAAGAAAATGAAAATTTGCTTGGTCTTTACTTTTCGGAAAAACAAAGACCAAATAAAGACCAAAATGGTAAACAGATAAAAAATCATTCCCGAAAATGACGTATCTAAGCCATTTTCGGGAATGATAACTGGTGCCGATGGCGGGACTTGAACCCGCACGCCGTCTCCGGCAATGGATTTTGAGTCCACCTCGTCTGCCTATTCCAACACACCGGCAAAAATTTTACTTATTAATTTTACCACATTTTTTCCCGCTTGTCAAGCATTTTATTCAAAAATTATTCCTTAATCCCAGAATTTAACTTTTTTTCAAATTTATAACATTTGACAGAGTGGAGTTTTTTACATAAGATAATATAAAGCCTTGTGCTTGGAAAGGAGTATTCTATGAATTTAAAATGCAATTCTGTTTACAGTAAAGAAAATAAAACCCCATTTCCGACAGAAACCCCTATTGGAATGACGTATGTGCCATTCCAGCAGTGGGAAGCTGTTTATTCTGAAAACACAGCATTCGAGCGCGGAACAATTTTTCCGAGCCTGTATCTGCCATTTTCGTGTGAGGAGGTAAACGATAATGTCCGGAAATAACCTTATGCGTGCGATCCAGATGTATGATTTTTACCTTTACGAGCTTAATCTTTATCTTGACACTCACCCAACCGATACAAACGCCCTTGCGTTGTTCCGGAAATATGATGATGCAAGAAAATCAGCATATGAAACTTATACCGCCAAGTATGGTCCTATAACCGCAAAGGATTTTACCGATGGAAACTGTTTCAACTGGGTCGATGAGCCATGGCCTTGGGAAAGGAGCGCAAATTGATATGTGGGCTTATGAAAAGAAATTACAGTATCCTGTTAATATTAAAAACCCAAATCCAAAACTTGCTCAGATCATTGTAAGTCAGCTTGGAGGACCTGACGGTGAATTAGCTGCTTCGCTAAGATACCTTAATCAAAGATATACCGCCCCTTATGCACAGGTCAAAGGACTTCTTACTGATATAGGTACAGAAGAAATTGCACATAGACCATAGAAATATATCAGAATAATAATTCGATCTGCAATTCAATATATGATTTTTTATGCCTGCCGCCAACGGTTTTGATGTAATCTATCCGTTTTATAACTTTTTTCAGAAGTTTATTTTTGTGAATAGGGTCACTTATCCTGCGAAAATCATTGATTATTGTATTTAATGATATGCAAGTCTCAAACGACATAATTTCTGCTTTTTTGCTTTTATTTTCTTGCAGAGCCAGCATTTCAAGTTCTTGTTTACGCTTTTTTAGTTTGTCGGAACGTTCTGCAAATATTTCTGCCGAATATATCCCCTGCTCCAGCAGATCGTATAAACGTTCCTGCTGCTTTTTTATTTTTTCGAGTTCTGAAGTAATATTTCTTTCGGAATATGTTTTTTCAACAGGAATACTTTGCTTTTTATCAAGTAATATCCGACATTCTGCATACTGTTTTTTAAGAAAATATATCAACGCTTCTTCAATATCGTTTTCCGAAGACGATTTACATACACAACCGTTGTGGTTACACATATAATGCGGCGGTTTGTCTTTATAAGGTCGTCTTATAAGCGCATGACCGCACATTCCGCAGAATAACAGCCCTACAAACGGATTTTTAACAGGTTTATTAAATTGTCCCGAAGTATGCGGAACTTTTGAGGGAACTTCCTGCGCTTTGTTCCATAATTCCTCACTTATCAGCGGATGATGTTTTCCTTGGAATATTACACCCTCGGATTTCGGACGTGATATTTCGATCTTACCGTCAATAAGCGCCTTTTTGCTTTTTCTTCGATCCCAACGGATCTTTCCGCAATAAACAGGATTTTCAATTATTTCTTTTATGCTTGATGCACTCCATGTATCGGTACGTTTTGGCGGAATACTCAGCTTATTCAGATATGTGGCAATTTTACTGTACCCCATATCTCTTTCGGTATAAAGTTCATATATGAGCCGAACGGTTTCCGCTTCTTCCGGAATGGGTTCAAGGGTAAATGATCTTTCTTCATAGCTGTGTACTTTTTTATATCCGTAAGGCGGAAGCGAACCTATGTAATTTCCTTCGCGTACAGAAGCCATTCTCCCCGCCTGCATACGCCGCCGGATAGTTTTATATTCCCGTCGGCTCATAAACAGTGAAAATTCAAAATATTCCTCGTCAAACTCGTTTTCGGGATCATATATCTTTGCAGGGGTAATTATTTTTGTACCGCTGAATTTAAATGATTGACTTACAAGCCCTTGATCCATAGTATCACCGCGGGCAAGACGCTCAACTTCCATACATAATACGCCGTCCCATTTGCCGGCGCTGACTTCGGAAATAAGTTGCTGCATTACAGGACGCGCCGCTATCGTTTCTCCGGAAACAAGTTCCTTATAAATTGCGCCAATATCAAGTGAAAGTTTTCTTGCCAGTTCGAGCAGCTGCATCTGATGTCTTGCCAGCGTTTCCCCCTCTCCCCTTGCTTCGGCTTCAATATCGGCGCGGGATTTCCTCAGATAAATTGCGTATGACATGACGTTCACTCTTTTCAGATAAAGCATTTAATACATTTTAATAGCAAATTTTTATAAAAATGCGTATATCAAAAGCAAATAGGACAATTTATCCGACGAATACAATTAAACGGAGGTGTGCGCAATGTTTGAAAGTGACGATATATTTGAACTTTCCTCCGGGACGATATGTCACGTTCATTGGACACGTCCGGAAACAGAGGTCAATTCAGAAAAGGAAAAGAATATGCGGGAATTTGCCGCGGCTTGGTTTGATATTGTTACAGAAGAATGTGAAAACTTTCTCAATACAGGAAAGAACGATCTTGCAAAAAAACGTTGGCAGGAAGCGGATATTGACTTCCTGCCAAAATGGTTCAATGATACATAATAATTCTTATTTTACGGCATGGAAAAGCGGTCCTGTTCCATGCCCGATATCAAGTCCATATTTTATGGTTTTTGTAATGTATTCTTTTGCCGCCGAAACGCTTTCAGGAATCGTTTTCCCTGCTGCAAATCCGCAGGCTGTTGCAGAAGAAAGCGTGCAGCCCGTTCCGTGAGTGTTTGGATTATTGATACGTTTGGAAACATATTCATAAAAATTTCCGTCAAACAGAATATCCGCAGCCGCACCGTCAAGATGTCCGCCCTTTACGAGAACAGCCGCCCCTGTTTTTCGGGAAATGATCTCCGCCGCTTTTTTCATATCGTCAACGGAATTTATCGTTATTTCGGAAAGAATTTCCGCTTCGGGAATATTGGGAGTTATAAGCGCGGATCTTTTCAGTATTTTTTCAAGAAAAATATTTAATGTGCCGCTTTCCATAAGCCGTCTGCCGCTTGTAGAAATCATTACCGTATCGGAAACAATATTCTTTACATTGTATTTTTCAAGAATTGTCCCGATCATTTCAGCAATTTCCTTGTTTGGGATCATTCCTATCTTTACCGCATCGGGAAAAATGTCGCAAAGCACCGAATCAAGCTGCTTTTCAAAAAAATCCGCAGGCACGGGAAATATGTCCGAAACGCCCATGGTATTCTGAGCGGTAAGAGCGGTTATTACGCTCATTCCATAAAGTCCGTGCGCCGAGATGGTTTTCAGATCCGCCTGAATCCCTGCTCCGCCGCTTGGATCCGAGCCTGCAATTGAAAGAACGGTTTTCATAATAAACTTAACACCTTTTCTTTTAATTCCAACACCGCTTTTTGCGGGTCGGAACTTTTGGTTATGGCGGAAACCGCCGCTATTCCCGAAATTCCGCTGCCGTTCAGAATATCGCAGTTATTATAATTTATCCCACCTATAGCGCATACGGGAATTTTTACGGATCGGCAGATATTTTTCAGCGTTTCAACGTCCATGGGAATTGCGTCTTTTGTGACCGATGGGAAAATTGCACCTGCGCCCAGATAGTCAGCACCCGCTTTTTCTGCCAAAACAGCCTGTTCCACAGTTTTTGCCGTCGCGCCGATAATTTTATCCACGCCTAAAATTTTTCTTGCTTCATTTATGGGAATATCCTCCTGCCCGAGGTGAACGCCGTCCGCACCGCAGGCAAGTGCAATATCAAGTCGGTCGTTTATAATAAGAGGTATTCCGAATTTGTCGGTTACTTTTTTCAGCTGCTTTGCAATATCAAGGAAATCCCGTCCGCAGCGTGATTTTTCTCTTAACTGGACAAGAGTTGCGCCGCCTATGCAAGCATATTCAGCTATATGGAGAAATTCCGCAATATCCATATCCGTGCTGTCCGTAACAAAATAAAGCGTAATATCAGGTCGCATGACTGAAATACCTTGCCTTTCCGATAAAAAATTCTTTATCCATAGAAAAAAGTCCGTCTGTAATTCCTGCCGCAAATCCGCTTATGCTGCCGTTTTTGCGGAAAAATTCCTCCGCGTATTCCCCTGCCAGTCCCATTGTCACAGCCGCCGAAACAGCAGCTTCAAAAGGTTCTGCGGCTGCAAGGAAACAACCTGTTACCGCACCGAGAGCGCAGCCTGTTCCTGTGACATAAGGCATGAGACTGCTGCCGTTTTCCACAGAAATCGTCCGTTTACCGTCTGAAATAATATCTGCCTTTCCTGTCATGAAAATTACTGTTTTCAATTCTTCCGCAAGATCGGATATTTTTTTCAATGAATAAGCGGTATTTTCAGAATCTTCCGAATCTATTCCCTCGGCATTGAACGGCAGTCCGCAGAACGCAAAAATTTCCGCCTGATTCCCCTTTATCACCGCGGGGCGGTATTCCGAAACAAGTTCTTTTGCAAAATTTTTCCGAAAACTGCTGCAAGCAGCTCCTACAATATCAACAACAAAAGGAATATTACAGTCGGAAGCTGCTTTTGCCGCGGCATTTATCGCTTCGGCTTTGCTGTCGGAAATCATTCCCATATTAATTGAAACAGCCTGTGCCGCGGAAACTATTTCCGACATTTCCCCGCTGTATTCAGCCATGATAGCCTTTGCACCGAGAGCAAGCACGGCATTTGCGCTGAAATTTGCAGCCACAGCGTTTGAAATGCAGTGTACCAACGGGTGGAGGGAATTTATTTTTTGACGATTTTTGTAAATATCTTCCGTTGTTATCATGATATTCTCCAATCAGAAGCCGCCCCGTAATTGCGGGACGGCTGACTTTCAGACTGATTCTCCTCCAAGAAGTCTGTCTATAACTTTTACCCGCTTCATGGAAGTTACAATAATTGCCGCAGCGACCGTTCCCACAACACTGGAAACAAAGAACGGGAACACAAATCCGAAAAGTGTTGCAGCGGTATTGTTAAGCACAAAATATGCAAGCGGGAACGACAACATTCCGCCAATTACCGATGTTCCGAAAAGTTCGCCTATGTATGCCGCAGGAAGCCTTACCGCAAGCGTCTTGTTCTTGAATACCCAATGGAACATTACTCCCGACAGGAAAGCTCCCACCATTGAGCCGGGGAATGCCATTGGCGAACCCAGTCCCGTGATGTTGCGTATAAGACTTGCACAGAACGCCATTCCAAGTGAGTACCAAGGACCGAGATAAACTCCGCCAATGATGTTAACAAGATGCTGTATGGGACTGCATTTTGCTCCTAAAAACGGGAACGAGAACATTGAGCCCACTACTGCAACGGCTGTAAGCAGAGCCGCTACCGCAAGTTTTCTGATGTTTGTTTTTGTGTTCATAAAAAACTCTCCTTTCGTCTGCCGGAACAGAGAGTTTCCCTGCGGGGACGTCTCTGCCGTTCGGCAGAAATACCGACAGAATATCGGTACCGGTCGAAGCTCGATTGCTTCCTCTCACCCCGAAACACGGGTTCCCTCGCAGGTTTTTATTACGTTTCCGGACGCTCCTCCGCAAACGTATATTTCATGGCATAAAAGCCGAAATACCATTATTATTAGAGTTGAGATTTGAGAGTTAAGAGTTGAGATATTGCAGATTAAACTTTGCTTTGCCTCACGGCAGGCATTAAGCTGAAAATTTCAAAACTACGCCTGAAAGCGAGCAGACTCAGTCTGCTCATTTCTCAGTACAGAACTCTACCTTTTTGCCCTCAAGTATCATGTTTGTAGTGCGGACTGCACACATTTTTCCGCACATTGAACAGGTGTGCCTGTCAGCAGGCGGAGTGCTTTCAAAATACTCTCTTGCCTTGTCGGGATCAACGGCATATTTGAACATTTCCTCCCAGTCAACTTTGTGGCGGGCTTCAGCCATTTTGTTGTCAATATCACGCGCGCCGGGCAAGCCTTTTGCAATATCCGCAGCGTGAGCGGCGATCCTTGAAGCAATTATTCCCTCTTTTACATCGTTAAGATCGGGCAGACGAAGATGTTCCGCAGGAGTGACATAACATAGGAAATCCGCGCCGCTTGCCGCAGCGATCGCTCCGCCTATTGCGGAAGTAATATGATCATAGCCGGGGAAAATATCCGTTACCAGAGGACCGAGAACATAGAACGGCGCTTCATGGCAGATACGTTTCTGCAATTTCATATTTGCTTCGATCTCGTTCATAGCCATATGTCCGGGACCTTCCACCATGACCTGAACGTCCTTTGCCCAAGCGCGTTCAGTCAGAGCGCCGAGTTCGATAAGTTCAGCAATCTGTCCGCCGTCTGTGCTGTCGTCGATACAGCCGGGACGAAGTGCGTCGCCAAGGCTTATGGTAACGTCATATTCGCGGAGAATTTCCAGAACCTCGTCATAATGTTCGTAGAACGGGTTTTCGTTGCCTGTCATTTCCATCCATGCAAACAGCAGCGAACCGCCTCTTGAAACAATGTTCATTCTGCGCTTGTCCCTTTTGAACGCTTCCACTGCACGTCGGTTTATTCCTGCATGAATAGTCATGAAATCCACGCCCTCTTCCGCGTGAGCGCGAACGACTTTCAGGAAATCTTCCGCAGTAATTTCAAGCAGATCTTTTTCAAGATAGCCGATGGCGTCATACATAGGAACTGTGCCTATCATAGCGGGAGACATTTCTATAAGCTGTCTGCGGAAAGTATTTGTTTTACCGTAATTTGAAAGATCCATAATAGCTTCCGCGCCGAATTTCAGGGACATTTTTACCTTTTCCATTTCAGTGTCATAATTCTTGCAGTCGCCCGAAATTCCGAGATTAACATTTATTTTAGTGCGCAAGCCTTTGCCTATTCCCTCTGCGGAAAGAGACTTATGATTGACATTTGCGGGAATAGCTATCTGCCCCAACGCCACAAGATCCCGTATTTTTTCGGCAGGAATGGATTCCTTTTCCGAAACCGTCTGCATTTCGGGGGTAATTATCCCCTTTTTAGCGGCTTCCATCTGTGTTTTATATTCTCTCATGATATGCCTCCCTGAAATAAAATTTGCCTGCACCGAACGGAACAGGCAATTGTTTATTTTATAAAACAATATCCCTACGCCGGCATTATCCGCATCAGGTCAAAGGGTCGGAACAGTTCAGTTCCCTCTCAGCCGTTCTTTACAGCTCCCCTGCAATATTACAAAAATTATTTTACCACTTTGATCAATACTTGTCAATAGCGTTCAAAAAAATTTAAGAACTGGTATACTTTTTAACGGCAATGATCTTCCCGCCGCGCTTGTATATTCTGGGAACGCGCCTGCTTATTCCGCAAACCACTTCATAACCAATGGTTCCGTAGATTGCCGCCAGATCGTCAGCCGTTATAAATTCATTTCCGCTTTTGCCGATAAGAGTTACCTCGTCGCCCTCCGATATTCCTTTCAGGTCGGTAATATCAGCCATCATCTGATCCATGCAGACACGACCCACGCCTTTTGCACGCTGTCCGTTTATTAGAATTTCATTCCTGCCGGAAAGCATTCTGGGATAACCGTCGGCATAGCCGCAGGGTATTGTGGCGATAACACGGTCTTTGTCTGCGGTAAATGTTCTGCCATAGCTTACCGAATCACCCTTATGTATTGTCTTTATCTGGGAAATGACCGATTTCAGTTCCATTACCGGAGAAAGCTTTATGGGCATTTCAAGCGAGCGGTCGGGTTTAAGACCGTAAAGGACGATGCCGAGCCGAGCAAGAGTGCTTCTTTCATCACGGTGGAATATCGCCCCCGCGCTGTTCAGACAGTGCTTGTGTATAAACTTCACTCCGCACTTTTCAGCGGCTTCTGCCGCGGCAAAGAACCTGCTTTTCTGCATTTCCGTGAACTCAATATCCGATTTTTCAAGACTGTCTGCGGCGGCAAGATGTGTAAAAACTCCCTCCGCACGGATATTCGGAAGCGATGCTATTTCTGCAATTTCCGCGCCGCATTTTTCCGGATCTTTGGCGGAAATCCCTACCCTGCTCATTCCGGTGTCGAGCTTTATATGTACCCTTACCGGTGCGGAAGCCGCTTTGGAAATTTTCACGGCGTGTTCAAGGGAAACTACCGAACCTATAATATCATTTCCGGATAGTATGTGCGAATGTTCAGGCGCGCTCCAACTGAGAATGAGTATATCTCCCCTGCACCCCGAATTCCTTAACCGCAGTGCTTCGTCAATGTTTGAAACACAGAAGAAATCAACTCCCATACTTTGGTAAAGTTCCATTATTTCCGTATCTCCATGACCGTAACCGTCAGCCTTGACAACACAGGCAGGCTTGATATTTCCCAGTATTTTCTTTAATTCATTAAGGTTGTTTTCCGCCGCGTCTAAATCTATTTCGGCGCGGACACTGTTGTAAAAATCAAATTTCATAAGGTTCTTACCTCTTAATTTAACAGAATTTCAAAAAAGCTATTGTAAAAATGAAATATTTGTGCTATAATATATTTCGGGTAAATTATTTTTAGGAAATGAGGGTCAGATATATGCTTACTCCCGATGCAAATCCGGAAGAACGCAAAAAGACAGCGTGCTTTTCCGGACACCGCCCCGAAAAACTACCTGACGGCGGCAACAGACGTTCTCAAGTCATAAAAGCCCTGAAAAGTATGCTTTATAAAACCATAGTTGACAGTATTGACGAGGGTTATACCTGCTTTATGACAGGGCTTGCCAGAGGCGTTGATCTTTGGGCGGGAGAAATGGTCCTTGAACTTAAAGCCCATGGCGAAAAAATAAAACTTATCGCCGTCGCGCCCTATAAAGGTCACGGAAAAGGGTTTGTCAAAGAGGATAAATTTACTCTTGGAAATATTCTCCTTAAAGCGGACGAAGTTATTTTTGTAAGCGATAAGTATGACCCGCGGTGTATGCAGCGCAGGAACGAATACATGGTTGACCATTCGGGAAAACTTATAGCGGTAATTTCCGATTACCGCAGCGGGACAGGCGCAACTATCCGTTATGCCCAGAAAAGCGGCATAGAAACAAAGATAATATCCGCCAATCAGTTTGGAGACCTGCCGTTCTGATACCTGCCGGATACCCACGAAATATATTATAACACGGTCAGAAAGATTTTTCAACCGTATTTACCGAAAAAATGAAAGGAATTCTTAATATGGCAAAGAAAAGCATAAAAATCGCGGCTACATATATAATTACCATACTTATGACGCTGCTGATAATCGGAGGAATAGGTTATCTGCTTTTGCAGAGATTGCTGAATCAGGAATCAAAGAAAGAGGAACTTCCCGTACTTGACCCGCTTGTGGGCAGTGAAGAATTTGACCCGTCAGAGGGCAAGAACGCGACGTCATTGTTTATTTTTGACTCGGAAAAACGTCAGAGCGGAAGCTGTTTTATGATAGTCCGTATGGCAGCCGAGGAACGCAAAATATTCTTTATGCCTATCCCGTCAAATACATTGGCTGACGTGAATGGCGTTCAGAATACAATATATGATTTCTACCGCACGGGCGGAACCAAAAAAGCAGCAGACGCAGCGGAATCGGCATTAAATATAGACATAGACTATTACCTGAAAATGGATAACAGCAGTTTTTCAGTCATAATAGATACATTCGGCGGAGTGGATTATGATATTCCTTACAACCTTATCTATTCAAATCCCGACACAGGCGAGGAAGTTATTTTCCACGAGGGTGAAACTTACCTCGAATCGGACAATATGAGGAAAATTCTGACATTTCCCGAATACCGTTCCGGTGAGGAATATCGTGCAAAGATAACCGGAGTTATTATTACCGACCTAATAAACAAAAATATCAGCAGCAATTTTGCCGAAAATATAGACAACTATTTCAATAATATCATAAATTCCTCAATAGAAACAAATTATACCGCATACGATTATAAGGAACAATCGGAAACCATTAAATATATTGCTTCAAGTTCCGAACGTGTCGCCCAGCTTGTAACGGTCAACGGTGACAGTGACGAAAACGGTAATTTTATCCTGAGCGAAAGTTTTATAAGAGCAATTCCCGAATGGCTGCGAATATACAACGAAACGGATATAACGGAAGTGACGGAATAAGTCATTTTCTGACAATTTATACAATCCATTCTTTGAATAAACGCATAGGAATTTCAAATAATACTCTCGGAAGTGTATTCTTCCGAGAGTTTTGCGTTGTGCCAATTGCGGCGCAGCGCAGTAATGAAAGGGTGAATAGAATGCTTGATAAAATCGCGTTGGTACTGCTTATCATCGGCGGACTCAACTGGGGTCTGGTAGGCATATTCGGCTTCGACCTTGTTGCGTGGCTGTTCGGCGGTACGGGAGCAATTCTCAGCAGGATCGTCTATGTAGTAGTAGCACTTTCCGCTATCTGGTGCATAACTCTTCTTTTCAAGAACGACCGGGTAACAGCAAGAAGCTGACAATGAAAAACGGCAGACATCGGCAGGTGAAATATCCGCTGTATGTCCGCCGTTTTTATTTTTTTGTCACGGAACAGTCATTCCGTAAATTTACAGATTCAGCTGTTATTGCAATCGCAGGACGTGTTATCGTCCTTTCCCGTATCGCAGCAGCCGCACTTGCAGTTATCGGTTCCGCTTGGGTGCGGGAAAAACTGCTCGGTAGGAAATTCTATCCTGTCGAAAATATCGCAGGGAGCTTCAGATGCCGCCGAAGTCGAGCAGTCCTTGCAGGGTATGCAGTAATCATACGCGGGAACTATCATCGACACAGGGCGGGAAAGCTGTATAATTGAAAACAATCCTACAGAAACCGCTAAAGTTCTTTCCAGACCGGGCTTCGGACAGGGATTCGGGCAGCAGCAGTTCTGGGGACCGTGATCCTGTTCGGTGGTGCATGGAACGCAGATAAGCTTTGCGTCCAGTGCCACGGGATCGACTATCTGGATAGTAGCTTTCGGAACGGAAGTGCTTGCGCCCTTTTCGCAGGAGCAGCAATCCTCGCTAATAGTAACGGGGAATTCCTGTTCGCTGGTGAAAACTTTTGCATTTCCTTCGCCGCCGTAGAGGATAACTCTCTTGTTCCACAGCGCAGTGCCGCAAAGGAGAGTTCCCATAGTCGGCTGACAGAAAGTCTTTGCATAAGCTTCCGCAGTGACCTTGAATCTGTAAGTAATATCTACCGAGTAATATCCCGATTTGAACGGTACGGCGTCTACAGAAACGCAGACAGTCTCAACTTCGATACAACGAGGCTTTACTATGTTCATGTCGTCCGTAATTTCGGCTGAATCATCACATAAAGTAACAGGAAGCTCATAAATACAGTCGCGGTCTGAGCAGCTGTCAAAGATACGCTGGACCTCGATGCAAACCGCTTCCTTGAAGCAGTTGTTTTTATCGCTCATATAGATCCTCCTATGAAATTATTAAAGTATTAAAACTTCAATATATACTATTCACAGGCGGGATAAAAAGTTACAAAGTTATGTGTTTTTGTCTGTCTGGTGGAACTCTTTAAGGTTGCCAATCTTTTCGTTCCGCTCGTCAAGGACTTTTTCGACGTCTGTCCATTCAAGTCCGCGGTCGACTGCCAATACCATTATATGATAAAGCAGGTCGTTTATTTCGTTCATAAGCTCGTCATTGTCGCCGTTCTTGGCGGCAATTATAGTTTCTGCGGCTTCCTCGCCGACTTTTTTGCAAATTTTGTCAACGCCCTTTTCAAAAAGATAGCAGGTGTAGGACTTTTCGGGGGCTTCTCCCCTGTCGAACGCCGCCTTGCGGGCTTTTATGACTTCAAAAATTTCGTGGTAAACTGTCATTTTACAATATCCCCTTTTTAATTTATAAATGCGTAATTCGTAATGCGTAATTTATAGAGTTGAGAGCAGGCTGAGGCGGGGAAGCCCCCGCGGGCATTCTCAGGCATTATTTTGTATAATACCTGCCGTGAGATAAAGCAAAGTTATATCTACAAAAGCATTTGAAACCGAAAATATAAGCGTTACTGTCAGTAACTCAACTCTCAACTCTCCAATCTCAACTCTGTATATAAATTTCATTGAAAAAGCAGCTGTATGAACCCGTGTGACAGGCAACGCCCGTCTGTTTAACATTCAGAAGAAGTGTGTCATTGTCACAGTCACTGTAAATTGAGACTACTTCCTGCAAATGCCCCGAAGTTGCCCCTTTGTTCCAGAGTTCCTGACGGGAACGGCTCCAGTACCATGTGTAACCTGTTTCCAAAGTTTTTTTCAGGCTCTCGCGGTTCATATA
>CANRFB010000051.1 GCA_947629785.1 uncultured Clostridia bacterium
GGACCTTGGGGACCTGTTGCGCCGGTTTCACCCCGTTCGCCCTGCGGACCTTGGGGACCTGTTGCGCCGGTTTCGCCGCGTTCGCCCTGCGGACCTTGGGGACCTGTTGCGCCGGTTTCGCCCCGTTCGCCCTGCGGACCTTGGGGACCTGTTGCGCCGGTTTCACCCCGTTCGCCCTGCGGACCTTGGGGACCTGTTGCGCCGGTTGCACCGCGTTCGCCCTGCGGACCCTGGGGACCTGTTGCGCCGGTTTCACCCCGTTCGCCCTGCGGACCTTGGGGTCCTGTTGCGCCGGTTTCGCCCCGTTCGCCTTTTGGACCTTGGGGTCCCGTTGCGCCGGTTTCGCCTCGTTCACCTTTTGGACCTTGGGGTCCGGGCGGGAATTTTATACAAAAAGAGTTCTTTTCTCCGGGATTGCAGCCGCAGTCCGAGCCGCAGCCGTCATAGGATATTTGTTTATTCATTGTTATCCTCCGAGTTATTTGTAAACGCGCGAAAACGCGTTTCAATACATCATATGCGGGATAACGGAGAATGACACAAAAACGGCGCTGCCCATTCCGGACAGTGCCGCCAAAACTCAATTCTTACCCAATGGGAAAACCTTTTCGGGCGCAAGTGACTCTATCTTTGTGGTTGCTGCCACAATATCCTCCCAGTTGTCGGCGTGTTCCGCGCCGTTGTTGGAAGTCCAGAGCATTACGCCGTTCCAGCCGTTGTTGTAGCATTTCTCATAAAGTCCGGGAAGCGTTTCTCCGCCCTCTGCGCTTGTTTCACCCAGAAAAGCGGGCTTTGTTCCGTCCAGTCCGAAGTCGGTCGGCGACATATCATACGGACAGCCCATGTACCCTTTCATCCAGTCATAATAGTGTGTGGAATAAAAGTCCAGACAGGCGTTTTCGCCGCCGTACTCTGTCATTATTTCATCGGAAACGATATTGCCCATATATTTCGGATCGTCCGAATTGTACTTTATCATAGCGATCCCGACGGTAACGAGAGTTTCGGGATTTGTTTCGTGAATTGCCGCGGTGCATTTTGCAAAATATTTCGACAGGCTTTCCTTGGGAAGTTTTCCGCACTCTGCGTTCTCAATTACCCAGTCGGGTTCATTCATAAGGTCTATGCCCAGAAGATACGGATTATCGCCGTAACGCTCGGTAAAGGGTTTTACATAATTGTCAATGTAACTCTGCATAGCTGTATCGTCCGTAATGGTAAGCCGCCAGCGTTCCGCATAATTCTGATCCTTGAAATGGTCAAAGGAAAGCAGCGTGGGCATAAGGTAGATCTGATGCGCTTCTGCCAGTTCAAAAAGCTTATCAACGTCCTGCCAGTGCTTTTCGATTACCTCGCGGACGTTTCCGCTCTCTTTGAGTTTTATGCTTATCATGGAATTGCAGTTCAGCCACACGCGGACGGCATTTACGCCGATGTCGTGCAGATCGGCAAAATGCTGATCCCAGAATGTGGGGTCAAAATTGCTTCCGAACTCGTTCCAGTATTCCCAAGGGGTATTGACGCCGTTGATATACAGTTCCTTGCCGTCAACCATGAATTTTGTGCCCTCGACCGTTACCTTTGGTGATGCCACAGGCGTTTCCTCCTCCGAAACTACTATTTCCGTTTCGCCGTTTGCCGTGTTCTCCGCATTTCCGGAAGAATTGCCACAGGCGGAAAATATTCCCGCCGTTATGACTGCGGAAAGGATAATTCCCATAAATTTTTTCGTTTTCATTTTGGTTCTCCTTACTTGTTATCTCTAAGATCAATGATCCGCTTTGCCTTGCCTTGGAAACGTTCCAGCGATTTGTGTTCCACAAGTGAAACTTTCGTCTCTATTCCCAGAACGGTTTTCAGGTCGTGGTGAATTCTATCCCTTAGATTTTCAAGATTTGAAAAATTCTCCAGAAGTCCGTCGTCCGCAAGTTCCACCTTGACTTCCAGACGGTCGGAAAAGTCCTTTCTGGTAATTACAAGCTGATAGTGGGGCGCGATCTCGTCAAACTTCATCAGAACGGATTCTATCTGCGACGGGAAAACATTTACCCCGCGTATTTTCAGCATATCGTCGCTTCTGCCCTTTACCTTGTCCATTCTTGCGAAAGTTCTTCCGCACTTGCAAGGCTCGTAATTTATCCGTGTGATGTCCTTTGTCCTGTAGCGGAGCATGGGAATTCCTTCCTTGGTAAGTGTGGTAATTACAAGCTCTCCTGTAGAACCCTTGGGGAGAACCTCTTCCGTTTCGGAGTTGATGACTTCCGCAAGGAAATGATCCTCATTTATGTGCAGACCCGCTCTTTCGCGGCATTCGCCCGAAACGCCCGGACCCATAAGTTCGCTCATGCCGTAATTGTCCGTTGCGAAAAGCCCCAATGTTTTTTCGATCTGCCCGCGCATTTCCGCCGTACAGCCCTCGGAACCGAAAAGCCCTAATTTAAGATTCAGCTTGTCGATAACTCCCATTTCCTTAGCCATTTCGCCGATATACTGGGCATAGGACGGTGTGGAAACAAGTCCTGTCGTCTGAAAATCCTGCATAAGCATTATCTGCTTCTCGGTATTTCCGCTTGAAGTGGGAACAACGGTGGCGCCTATCTTTTCCAGACCGTAATGAAGCCCAAGCGCACCCGTGAAAAGCCCGTACCCGAACGCTATCTGTATAATATCTTCATCTGTCGCGCCCGCCGCCATAACGATACGCGCCATGCAGTCCGACCATGTGTCGATGTCCTTGGCGGTATAGCCCACAACGGTAGGTTTGCCCGTAGTTCCCGAAGAAGCGTGTATGCGGACGATATTCTTCATAGGCTGTCCGAACAGCCCGAAGGGGTAGGTATCTCTTATATCCGCCTTGGTAGTATATGGAATATACTGTATATCATCAAGGCATTTTATCTTATCGGCGGTAACGCCCGCCGCGGTGAGCCGTTTATTGTAAAACGGAATATTGTCCATGCAGTATTTTACCAGATGTTTCAGCCTTTCAAGCTGTATCTCCTCGATTTTCGCGCGGGGCATAGTTTCTATATCCTTCTGAAAAAACATTTTTATTTCCTCCCTTTAGCATTATGGCTTATTTTAAATTATAAACCTTTTCCTGCAAAAATGCAAGGGGCAGACAAAAGTTTTATCGCAGTATTTAATAAATTGTTACTTTAAAATTTACTATAATAGCAATAACTTCTTAGTTATTCGATGAACGAGGGGAAGCACCAAAAAGGGAAGGGGGAAACCATAAACTTGATAGGGACGCGGTGGATTTCCCCCTTCCCTTTTAGGTTCTCCCCCTCGTTGCTCCCTCTCTCCTTAATCCTATCCCCTTTCGCCCAAGCTACCAAGAGCCTAACCTAAAAAATCTGATTTGAATATTCTTATAAACTTTACAGGACTTTGCGAACCTATCAAAGCATAACTTAAATAATCCGTTCTTAAACGTATAGTCAAACAATCGTAACTGGGTTTGTAAAGTACACTTACACTTTGAGTTCAACGTATGACTTTGTTAAGTCTGTTAAAATTTATGCGTTTAGCGGACTTTACAAAGTCTTACGCGTGTTGCGTACAAAACTTAAATTGTCCGTTCTATAAATGAAAGTTCAAGTGAATAAAACAAAGTTTGTAGAGTAAAATAGTAAATTTATGATACTTTGGTTATATGTAAATCCATACGAGCTTGGGCGAAGGGGGTTAGGATAAAGTAAAAGGGGAGCGCGAGGGGAGAGAACCTAAAAGGAAAAGGGGAAACCACCGCGTCCGTATCAAGTTGCTGGTTTCCCCCTTTCCTTTTTGGTGCTTCCCCTCGCACGTAGAATAACTAAGGAGTTATTACTATATATAGTAATTTTTGTGTTTTGTAATTTTAAAGCAATGAATTATTAAATAAAATTTAACTCATTGAATTGCCATGAAAAGTTTTACCCCTGTCTGCCTCAGAATTTTATCTGATAACATCGCGATTAAAAAATTCTTCTTCGGAAATCGTTTCGGAATATCCCGAAATTGACGAAGTATCCGGAGCAAGTTCAATATCCGTTTCAAATGTATCCGTCCTGCCTGTTACCGACTTCCGGCAAACCGTCAGACGAATGCTGTCCCCGGGAAGCTTGCCTTTCAGCGCCTCAGAAACCTCCTCCGCGCCAAAGACTCTTACGCCGTTAATGTGAGTTATTACGTCATATTGTATTATTCCCGAATCGTATATATCGCAGGACGGGTCTATCTCCATCACGCAAAGCCCCGCGGAAATGCCGTATTCGTTTGCGGCGGCGTCGCCTATGGAAATATAGCTTATTCCCACCCTTGAACGCGAGGACACATACCCGTTTGAAATAAGTTCCTCCGCAATGGGAACAGCATCGTCTATCGCTATGACAAACCCGATATTCTCGTAAGTTTCATGGTTCATTAAAGCAACGGCGACTCCCACCACCTGACCGTACATATTCACAAGCGCGCCGCCGGAATTTCCCGGGTTGAGCGCCGCGTCCGTCTGAATACATCTTACTTCCGCACTGGTGATATAGTCGGTCTCTATCTCACGGTCAAGTCCCGTAACGTGTCCGTAAGTGACGGTGTTTTCAAAACCGCCGCCTGCGCCCGCCACGGCAACTTCCTCGCCTACAACAAGGCTTGAAGATTCGCCTATCTCCGCCGTGGCAAGTCCGTCGCGGTCAACGCTTATCACCGCAAGGTCGCTTTTCCTGTCAAGCCCGATAATTTTCGCTTCCTCGCTTGTTCCGTCATAGAATTTGACGGATATTCCTTTTGCACCGTCCACAACATGGGCGTTTGTGAGGATAAATCCGTCCTCGGAAATTATTATTCCCGACCCCGACGACACAGGCGAATAGGGCATTTCGTCAAATATTTCTATCTTCACCTGTGAGGGCAGGACTTTTTCCGCGACTCCAACCGTGGTAAGCAGTCCCGTTTCCTTATCTGCGTAAAGTTCGTCTTTCAGCACGGGCTTTGGCGAAACAGGAATATCCACCACCACCCGCTCTGCGTTTTCGGTCACTAAATTATTTTTGCTTCCGTCAAATTTTTCAATGCTGTTTTTCAGGTCTTTTGCGGAAGCCGCTATCAGTGCCGCAAGAATTACTATTATTATAAAAAGGAATACGACCGCCGCAATAAGCGCCGTCAGACAGCCCGCCGAAAGCTTTTTCTTCTTTTGCGGCGGAACGGCGTTTCCCGCTATGACAGGAGGAACTTCTTCCCGCGGGGGTTGTGGTATTTCCGCCGTCTGTTCCGGTTCTTCCGGATCCCATTTCTGCTGTTCAAGGGCGGCAATTTCCTCCGGAATATCCGCAAAATCTCCGCCTATTCCGTCCTTATTCTCATCAAAATCGTCCATATAACGCCTCCGAACCGGAACTATTGATCTTCTTCCGCTTTTTGCAGAGTTATTTCAAACTCGGTATATTTTCCCTGTTCACTGCGGACTGTGACCGTTCCGCCATGAAGCTTCACCAGTGACCTTACGATAGAAAGTCCCAATCCCACGCCTGTGGGGTCTATTCCCCTTGATTCGTCGGTCTTGTAGAATCTTTCAAACACTCTGGAAATCTCCTCTTTGCTGAGTCCGTCGCCGCTGTTGCGTATGGTAATGACCGACTCCGCGTCCGTTTCCGAAAAGAAAAATTCTATACAGCCGTTATTGTTGACAAACTTGACTGCGTTTTCCACCAGATTGTAAATCACCTGACCGATAAGGTCCGCGTCTGCGTTTATGAAAAACTCACGTTTTGCCAGACCGCGGACTTCAACATTCTTGCCGTCTATCCGCTTTTCAAAATTTAACAGTGTGGTGAAAACCAAGGGCACAACGTCAAAATTTTCTTTGTTTATGCTGAGTTCTCCCGCCTCGTACTTGGAAATATTCAGCATTGAGCGAACCAAGCGCGAAAGACGGTTTATTTCCACGGAAACTATTTTCAGGTAATGCTCATGCTTTTCGGGAGGAATAGTTCCGTCAAGAATTCCGTCAATAAATCCGCCTATAGTAGTCATAGGCGTTTTAAGCTCATGGGAAACATTGGAAACGAATGCCTTTCTTGTTTCCTCTATATGTTCCAGAGAACCCGCCATTTTATTCAGGGAATTTGCCAGAAAGCCGAATTCGTTATCGTCCGCAACAACGATTTTTTTGCTGAAATCCCCGTTCCCGAAACGTCTTGCCGCAAGGGTCATATCTCTTACGGGTTTGAGCATACGCTTTGTGGACATATACATCAGCAGGAACACGCAGCCCAGCACGATGACCGTTACCACAGGCAGGATAACGACAAGCCTCAGAATGTAATTTGTAAAACTGCTGACCGAAAGCCGTCCGAATACATAGAGCGGTTCTCCGAAAAGCTCGATTTTATATGCGGAGTTGAAATAGTCGCCCTTATAGTAATTATCCAGACTGCTGAGCTTGTAAAAGCCATCCTCGGTCACCTGCTCAAGTATTTCACTGCCGAAAGGTTTCTCCGTATGAGAACACGGCGATGCTTCGGAACAAACCAAAGCAACGCCGCTTTTATCAACAAGTGTAAAGTCCGCTTCAGACAACACGGACAGATCGGAATAAACTTTCACAAGTTCTTCCGTGTCAATATCGCCGCTGCGGCTGCAGACGGCAACAGTGGCATTTGCAGCGTCCTTGACAAGAGCGTCAATATACTTATGCCTGTCTGATTTATAGTATTCGCAGGAAACCATCAGTATCACGGCACCGATACAAATTACAGCCGCCGTCAGGAAAACTGAGCTGAGGTAAAAGAATTCGCCCGAAATGCTTTTACGCATTAGCGTCCTCGTCAGCTTCAAATTTATAGCCTACGCCCCATACGGTTTTGAGAGCCCACTTATCCGAAACTCCCTCGAGCTTTTCGCGCAGACGTTTGATATGGACATCAATGGTTCTTGAATCGCCGTAATATTCAAATCCCCAGACTTCGTCAAGAAGCTGATCGCGGGTATAAACGCGGTTGGGGTTGGACGCAAGGTAGAACAGCAGTTCCAGTTCCTTGGGCGGGGTATCCATTACCTTGCCGTCAACGCGGAGTTCATATCTTGTCATGTTGACCACAAGCTTGTCATAACGTACTTCCTTGACTTCGGATTCCGCACCCGACTGACCGATACGTCTTGAAACGGCTTTTATTCTTGCAATAACTTCCTTTGTATCAAAAGGTTTTACGATATAGTCGTCAGCGCCCAGTTCCAGACCAAGGACTTTATCGAAAGTTTCGCTCTTTGCGGTGATCATGATAATGGGAACATTTGACTTCTTCCTGATCTCGCGGCACACCTGCCAGCCGTCCAGTTCGGGAAGCATTATGTCCAGAAGAACAATATCGGGTTTCAGGGCATTGAATTTGACCACTGCCTCTTCACCGTCATGTGAAATAATGACCCCCCAGCCTTCCTTCTCAAGATAGAGCTTCAGAAGCTCGCAGATATTGTTGTCATCATCAACTACTAAAACTTTTCCGAGTGACATAATTTGACCATCCTTTCATAGTACGTTCTGTGAAATGCGGTTGAGCGGTCTCGGACGTTCCTTTGCGGAACGTTTAATGTACCAGCCGAGTAGCTTTATTCGCAGTATAAGTAGAAAGATAATATTAAAAACTGTATACGATATCTATTATATCAGAAAATCCTGCACAACAAATTAACAAACATTTATGCAAATGTTTCCCAATTGTAAATTTAACAAAATATCGCTTTTTTGATTAAAAAAGCTAAAAAAAATTTTCATTTTTGCAGGCTGTAGCCTGCACCCTTTCAGGCGTTATTTTGTTATTTCCCGATATGTACCCGGCGTGAGGTAAAGCAAAGCGAAGTCTGCAAATTAGTTTTGAGAGCTGAGAGTTAAAAGTTGAGAGTTAAGATATAAGCGTTCCTGCCTGCTCTCAACTCTCAACTCTCAACTCTTAACTCTTAACTCTAAAAAGGCTCAGCCTTGTATTGTGTGAACATCAAGCTGATTGTAAGGTATCTTTATTCCCTCTTCGTCGAACTTTTCCTTTACCTGCTGGATAAGGTCAAAGTAAACGTTCCAGTAATGGGCGTTTTCCGTCCAGACCCTGACGGTAATGTTTACCGAACTTGCGGAAAGTTCACTTATCCTTACAAAAATATCCTTTTCCTTATTGACAAACTGCTGCTTGTCAATAACGCTTCTGATGGCTTCCATAGCCTTTTTGTGGTCGCTGCCGTAGGAAATTCCGAACACAAGATCGACCCGCCGGTCGCTTTCGGAACTGTAATTTACCAGCGACGAGGTGGAAACCGTTCCGTTCGGAATGTATATGTCCTTATTGTCAAGGGTAACAATTTTTGTAAAAAGTATGGAAATTTCTTCAACAATTCCCGCGTATGCGCCTATTTCAACATAGTCTCCGACTTTGATGGTGCGGTTTATAAGCAGGAGAACGCCGCCCGCAACATTTGAAAGGCTGTCTTTCAGCGCAAGACCTACCGCAACGCCCGCAGTTCCGAGAACCGTTATTATGGAAGTCATAGGAATTCCCAGTACGCTCAATACTATTATAATAACAAGCGCGGTAATTACTATCTTAATGACCGAGGACAGGAACTTCTGCACGGTCTTGTCCATTTTGCTGTGTTCAACGCCCTTGGCGAAAAGATTCAGTATCAGCTTATTCAGAAACGACCCCACTATGTAAATTACTATGGCTATCAGCAGCGTGGGGATAAAGTTTACTATGTTCTGGATAAGGCTTTCAAAATATTTCATGCTCATTCTCCTTTCTTGATAATTTCATTATATATGTATTATTATGTCGATAATAGTAGAATTTTATGTATTTTTGTTTAAAATATTATTAACTTTCGACACTTTTTTAAATTAACAATTATGCCTTAAAATAATCTATAAAATGTGATTTTTTTAGCAAAAAAAATATTGCAAATTTATCCGAAATAAGCTATAATAAATTATATATTGATTTAAGGAGTTTTTTCTATGGAAATGCAAATGGAACTTTCTTATGTATTTGCCGTGGTGATCACAGGACTTGTGGTGGTTTTCCTCGGACTTATACTTCTGATAGCTTTTATAAGCCTTATCGGAATGTTCTTCAAGAAAATGGCACAGAAAAACAAGCCCGCCGCTAAAACAGCCGTTCCAGCAAAACCTGCCCCGACGGTGAAGATCCAGCCTGCAGCACCTGTTCAGCCCGATGTTTCTTCGGAGGACGATGACGAGATAATCGCCGTAATTTCCGCCGCAGTCGCCATGATGAGCGCTTCGGACGGAAAAAATTACCGCGTAAAGTCAGTCCGCGCGGTTTCAGACGCGCCTGTAGGAAACGCTTGGGCTTCCGCCGCTCGTGCCGAAGCTGTAAGACCATTCTGACGGCTATACTGTTAGTATAAATTTATCCAGAAATTACTCAGAAAGGAAACCGATCCAAAATGTTTGAAGTTTTTAAGGACGCGATCACCGACCTTGCGGCTACAAGCGGATTCGCCGCCATCGGTTGGAAAGAAATAGTAATGATACTTATTTCTTTCGTATTCATGTATCTTGCAATTGCAAAGAATTTCGAGCCGCTGCTGCTGCTGCCCATTTCTTTCGGAATGCTGCTGACAAACCTGCCTCTTTCGGGACTTTACAACCCCGACCTGTTCATTATCAACGAAGAGGGGCACATTGACGTGCTGAATGTCCTGACCAACGGCGGTCTGCTTGACCTGCTGTATTTAGGCGTAAAATTGCAGCTTTACCCGCCCCTTATCTTCCTCGGGATAGGCACAATGACCGACTTTTCGCCCCTTATTGCAAATCCTAAGAGCTTTCTCCTCGGTGCTGCGGCGCAGGCGGGAATTTTCATAACCTTTATCGGCGCGGCGCTTCTGGGAATGTCCCCCACGGAAGCGGGTTCTATCGCCATTATCGGCGGTGCGGACGGTCCTACGGCAATCTATGTTTCCAGTAAGCTGCTGAAACCTACCGACACCATCGACACGGGTACTATTGCTCTGGCAGCGTACACTTATATGGCGCTTGTTCCCATTATACAGCCGCCTATTATGAAACTCCTTACCACCAAGAAAGAGCGTTCCGTTGTTATGGAACAGCTCAGGACGGTTTCCAGAACGGAAAAGATAATTTTCCCAATTGCCGTAACAATAGTAATTTCCCTGCTTGTTCCCTCTGCCGCTCCGCTGGTAGGTATGCTCATGCTGGGAAATCTTCTCAAGGAAAGCGGCGTTTGTCAGCGTCTTGTTGAAACAGCCCAGAACGCTCTTATGAATATAGTTACCATCTTCCTCGGCGTTTCCGTCGGCGCAACAACTCAGGCAGACAAGATACTGAACCTTTCCTTTGCGAAAGTTATCATTCTGGGCGTTATAGCGTTCTCCATAGGAACTGCCGCGGGCGTTCTCTTCGGAAAACTTATGTATGTTGCCACAAAGGGAAAAGTAAATCCGCTCATCGGCTCGGCGGGCGTGTCCGCAGTTCCTATGGCAGCGAGAGTTTCCCAGAAAGTGGGAGCAAGCGAAAATCCCACCAACTTCCTGCTTATGCACGCTATGGGACCGAACGTTGCAGGCGTTATCGGTTCGGCTGTTGCCGCAGGCGTACTGCTCAGCATTATCTGATAGGAGGAATTTTAAATGCTTACGGATATTGAAATTGCACAGCAGGCTAAAATGCTGAAAATTACCAAAATTGCCGAAAATCTCGGCATTGACGAAAATGACATAGAACCCTACGGACACTATAAGGCAAAACTGTCCGAATCGCTTTTCATGAAAACGGCTTCAAAACCCGACGGAAAGCTCATACTTGTTACCGCCATTAACCCCACCCCTGCGGGCGAGGGAAAGACCACAATGTCCGTGGGACTTGCGGAAGCTATGGCTAAAATTGGTAAAAATGCAGTCCTTGCCCTCCGCGAACCCTCTCTGGGACCTGTTTTCGGAATAAAGGGCGGCGCGGCAGGCGGCGGTTATGCGCAAGTCGTTCCCATGGAGGACATAAACCTGCATTTCACGGGGGATATGCACGCCATCACTGCGGCAAATAACCTGCTTTGCGCGCTTCTTGACAATCATATGCAGCAGGGAAACGCTCTCGGAATAGATCAGCGCAGGATAATGATCGACCGCTGTCTTGACATGAACGACCGCGCTCTGAGAAATATCGTAATAGGCATGGGCGGAAAGGTCAACGGCGTTCCCCGTCAGGATTCTTTCAGAATAACCGTTGCAACGGAAGTAATGGCTATACTTTGTCTTGCCTCCGACATTACCGACCTTAAAGAACGTCTGGGACGCATTCTTGTGGCTTACACCTACGAGGGAAAACCCGTTTACGCAAGGGATCTGGGCGCTCACGGTGCTATGACCGCGCTTCTCAAAGACGCTCTTAAACCTAACCTTGTCCAGACTCTGGAAAATACCCCCGCTATCATGCACGGCGGACCTTTCGCGAATATCGCCCACGGCTGCAATTCCATACGCGCAACCAAGCTTGCTCTCAAACTTGGAGATTACTGCATTACCGAAGCGGGATTCGGCGCGGATCTGGGCGCGGAGAAGTTCTTTGACATCAAGTGCCGCTTTGCGGGTCTGAAACCCTCCTGCGCGGTCCTTGTGGCAACTATCCGCGCACTGAAATACAACGGCGGCGTTCCGAAAACCGAACTTTCCGCCGAAAACGTGGACGCGCTGAAAAAGGGCATTGTGAATTTGCAGACGCATATTGAAAATATCCGCAAATTCGGCGTTCCCGTCGTTGTGGCAATAAACCGTTTCCACACAGATACGGACGCGGAGATCGCTTATCTTAAAGAATTCTGCGAAAAAATGGGCGTTGAAGTTTCCCTTGCGGAGATATTTGCCAAGGGCGGCGAAGGTGGCATAGACCTTGCAAATAAAGTCTGCGCCGTTATCGAAAAGGGACAGGCGGATTTCAAGCCCCTTTACGATGAGAAGCTTCCCATCAAGGAAAAGATCGGCATTATCGCAAAGGAGATCTACCGCGCGGACGGTGTAACATTCACCGCGCAGGCTGAAAAGGGTATTAAGGAGATAACAGATCTGGGCTTCGGGGAAATCCCCGTATGCGTTGCAAAAACCCAGTATTCTCTTTCCGACGATCCAAACAAACTCGGAAAGCCCGAAAACTTCAACATTACAGTCCGTGATGTAAAACTTTCCGCAGGCGCGGGATTTGTAGTCGCTCTCACAGGCGATATAATGGTAATGCCGGGACTTCCCAAAGCCCCCGCGGCGCTTCGTATCGACTGCGACAACAACGGAAATATTTCCGGATTGTTCTAAAAAAGCATATCCAAGCGGTAATTATCATTCACAAAAATACAAATAGTAAAAACGGAGCAGTGAACCGGCTGCTCCGCTTTTTTATGTTCGCGTAAAAAACACAGGCTGTTATGGGGAAAGTTTATGCCTTAGATGTTTTGAAATGATCCACCAGTCTTATGACGATCTCCTGTTCCTGATCGTCCAGATCGGTAATATCCACCTTTACACCGTCGTCAAGACTGAGAAGATAGTCGGTAGTTACGCCGAAGATCTTGGAAAGTTCCGCAAGATAGATACTTGACGGCGTGGAAAGGGACATTTCCCAAGAATTGACTGCACTTCTGGAAACCTGCAGCCGTCTTGCAAGCTGAGTCTGAGTAAGCCCTGCCTTTTCGCGAAGGTCTTTGATACGTTCCGCAATAAAAAGAATCACGTTTATCACTCCTTTTTAGTAAAATTATACACGATTGAAAACAATACTTCTATACCTGTAAATAACATCAGTATTATTATGTAAAAACATCAGCAGAATACTAACTTACTTCGCGTTAAAAACATAGGCTTTTAAATGACAGTTTTTAATAAATCTTTAATGATTTAAATACTTGACAATACATTTTTGTTATGGTAGAATTGTCTTACGGGCGGATAGTGTCCGGAAAATTTTTATAGGAGTGGGTCGATTTTATGAAATCAGTAAAATTCAAAGTTAAAAACATTGTGATCATGCCGATACTTCTTATTCTTATTGGCATGAACTGTATGTCCTTTTCTGCTTCTGCCGACTGGGAAAAGGAAGACGGAAAAACATACTACACGGACGAGTCTGGCGAAAAAGTTACCGGTTGGCAGACAATTGATGGTGAGAAGTATTATTTTTCTTCCGACGGCACAATGCGCACAGGCTGGCTCAAAATGAAATCCGGCAAAAAATATTACCTTAAAAAAGACGGCAGTATGGTAACAGGCTGGGCAAAAATCAAGAACTTAAAATACTATTTTGATAAAAACGGAGTTATGGCTACCGGTACTAAAAAATTGGGTCAGAAAATCTATGAATTTGCCGATGACGGTGTTATGATAGGGCAGTATAAGGATTGTTTTGTCGAACTGGACAATAAATATTATGCTGTAGATAAAGACGGTAATTTAAAAAAGAATAGTGTTGCGGACTGTATTTTTCCCGATGGTACTTCAAGAGAATTTTATATAGGCAAGAACGGTTATGCCATTTCTACAGAAAAGAAAATTGATGGTATTACATATGTTTATGATGAGAAAGAAGGATTGCTTGAATGGTATTATCCTGTTGAAATATATTACCGAACAATATATGGTGAAGACGGTTATCTAATGACTGAAAGCGGAATGCCAAAAGATGCAAAAGGTAATGTAGGATTTGGATATTTTTCGGCAAAATGCAAGCCATCATATACAGGATATAAGGTTGAATTTAGCGCTAAAGTAAAAAATGGAATGAATAAAATAATATCATTCAGTACATCAGCAAAATTCTATAATTCTAAAGGAAATGCTGTTGATGAAAGATCAATCTTTTATATTTCCGATATTGAACCGGGTGAAACGTATGAAGTTGATAAGACACTGTATTTTGATGATATAATAAGTAAAATAATGATAATGGAAGGTCATGCAAGTTATGTCGGAGAAGCAAAGCGGTAATAAAATATTTTATCCGACACAGTTGACTATTTAAAATCAATATGATATAATGAACACAAAATATTTTTAGGAAGTGAAAATTTTGAAAGAAAAAACTAAAAAAATAATTTTTATTGCCGGTGCTTTGCTGTTTGCGGTAATTATAGCAGTTATTACCGCATTTGTTGTGGTCAATGTCATGAACAACAAAGAAAAAGAACCGGTAACAGACGTTTTAAGTTATGCAGTTGAAAATGACAAAAACCAAAGCTCGGATAACGGCGTCGTAAAAGAAGAAATCATTCTCCGCAAGGAAACACTTTCGGAAATAATTACCCCTGCGCAGGAACTTGTTTCATCAAAATATTTTTATACCAACGCATCGGATATTGAAGATTACAAAACGATCTTTAATAAAAAGATCCCGCTTACCACGGATCATGTTGTTTTTACATATGACGGAATTATCATGGCAGGCGTTGATCTCGATGATCTGGTTTTTAACGAGATCGACAACGAACGCAAAAAAATATATATCACTATGCCCGAGCCGAAAATTATTTCACACGAACTGGATATGTCAAGCTTCAATTATTATGATGTGAAAAATTCGATTTTTACGTCTGTTTCGCCGGACGAAATAACCACAAAATATGACGAGTTGAAAAAACTTCAGGAAGACAAACTGTTGGCTAACGAGGACTTCTGGGAATCCGTTTCCGACAATGCCGAAATGGTAGTTGAAAGGTTCATTAAAGCCTCGGACGAAGCAGGAGAGTATACGGTAATTTTTGAATAAGCAAAACAAAACGCCATGCAGTTTTCAAACCGCACGGCGTTTTTGTTCCGCATAAAAACAGGCAGGAGAACCTCCTCTCCTGCCTGAAAATTTTATTTATTAATACATACCGCCTGCGGGCATTGCGGGAGCAGCGGGAGTTTCCTCCTTGATGTCTGCAACAAGGCTCTCTGTAGTAAGAACCATTGCCGCAACGGAAGCCGCATTCTGGAGCGCGGAACGCGTTACCTTTGTAGGATCAACTATTCCTGCGGGGATCATGTCGCCGAATTCCTCGTTGTATGCGTCAAAGCCGTAGCCTACCTTTCTGGAACGGATTATCTTGTCAAGGATAACGCTTCCCTCAAGTCCTGCGTTCGCTGCGATCTGACGAACAGGCTCTTCAAGGGCTTTCAGAACGATTGCCGCGCCTGTCTTTTCGTCGCCGGAAAGTGAAGATGTAAGCTTTGAAACTGCGGGCATAGCGTTTACGAATGCCGTTCCGCCGCCTGCTACGATACCCTCTTCAACGGCTGCCTTGGTAGCTGCAAGAGCGTCCTCAATGCGGAGCTTCTTCTCTTTCATTTCGATCTCGGTGGCTGCGCCGACTTTGATAACTGCTACGCCGCCGCTGAGTTTTGCAAGTCTTTCTTGGAGTTTTTCCTTGTCAAAATCGGAAGTTGTGGATTCGATCTGGGTCTTGATCTGACCGATACGATCCTTGATGGCTTTCTTGTCGCCTGCGCCGTCAACGATAATGGTGTTCTCCTTGGTAACTTTGACCTGCTTAGCACGTCCGAGCTGTGCAACTTCGGTGTCTTTGAGTTCCAGACCTACTTCTTCGGAAATTACCTGACCGCCTGTAAGGATCGCAATATCTTGGAGCATTTCCTTGCGCCTGTCGCCGAATCCGGGAGCCTTTACCGCAACGCAGGTGAACGTTCCGCGGAGTTTGTTTACGATAAGTGTGGAGAGTGCCTCGCCCTCGATGTCCTCGGCAATTATAACAAGCTTCTTTCCGCTCTGAACGATCTGTTCAAGCAGCGGGAGGATTTCCTGAATAGAGGAAATTTTCTTGTCGGTAATAAGAATGTACGCATCATCTATGACAGCTTCCATCTTGTCGGTATCGGTTACCATATAAGGCGTAATGTAACCGCGGTCAAACTGCATACCCTCAACAACTTCGGAATATGTTTCCGCGGTCTTGGATTCTTCGATAGTGATAACGCCGTCCGCAGTAACTTTTTCCATAGCGTCGGCAATGAGCTTTCCTACGTCCTCGTCGGCAGCGGAAATTGCAGCTACGTTTGCAATTTCGGCAGAACCTGCAACAGCCTTGGAATTTGCCTTGATAGCTTCAACTGCGGTATTTACAGCCTTTGCCATACCTTTCTTGACGATCATGGGATTTGCGCCTGCGGCGATGTTCTTCATTCCCTCGCGGATAAGCGCCTGTGCAAGAAGCGTTGCAGTGGTTGTTCCGTCGCCTGCGGCGTCATTGGTCTTGGTTGCAACTTCCTTTACAAGCTGCGCGCCCATGTTCTCGAAAGCGTCCTCAAGTTCGATCTCCTTGGCAATTGTAACGCCGTCATTTGTAATAAGCGGCGAGCCGAACTTCTTGTCCAGAACCACATTTCTGCCCTTGGGTCCGAGGGTTATCTTGACTGTATCGGCAAGCTTGTTGATACCTGCCTGCAGGGACTTCCTTGCTTCTTCGCCGTAAATAATATCTTTAGCCATGGTAAAAAACTCCTTTACTATTTGTATTTAAAAATCATTCAACAACTGCAAGTATATCATCCTGACGGAGGATAGTATATTCAACGCCGTCAACCTTGACTTCCGTGCCGCTGTATTTGGAGATAAGGACTTTCTGTCCTTTCTTGACGAACATTTTAACTTCCTTTCCGTCAACTACGCCGCCGGGACCTACCTCGACGATCTCAGCGATCTGGGGCTTTTCCTTGGCGCTTCCTGCGAGGATAATTCCGCTCTTGGTGGTTTCCTCCGCTTCTGTCATTTTAATGACAACTCTGTCGGCAAGTGGTTTGATAGTCATAAATGAAAACTCCTTTCGGTTGATTTGTATGTTCCTTTTCCTTTATGGGAAAACGGATTAGCACTTTAAGCTTCAATGTGTTAGCACTCTTTTTCTTTGAGTGCTAATTTATATTTTACCAGTATTTTTTCAAAAATCAAGTGGTTTTAGCAGATTTTATATTATTTCAGCGTTTTATACAAATTTACTTTTATTTTCCGTGAAAATATAGCTATTTTATACAACAAATCAAAACAAAGATATACACCCGCGGCGCAGGAACATAATAATAAAACAGTGTCTGCAAACTGCACAAATAAGGGGAATTATTTTGCAAAGATTTATAAGATTTTGTCGAAAATTATTAATTTTTTCCAAAAGTAATTGAATTATGCCCGGATAAGTGATATAATTTACATATAGTTTTTTTAGAGTATAGCAAAACACCGAACTCAAAGTCAGAAAAAATGAAGCAGTCAGGTAAAAACAAAAGAAAAAGCAAG
>CANRFB010000052.1 GCA_947629785.1 uncultured Clostridia bacterium
GTCGGGGGATTTTTATTTACCGTTCTCGTCGAAAAAAATTTACTTTTTTCTTTTGTCTCTATCTTGACAACAGGAGGCAAGCTAAGTTGGGTCGGTCCGCGTCCGGAACGGGAAATTTTCTATAACGAATTTGAGACGTATGTCCACGGATTCCATGAACGGCTTAAGGTAAAGCCGGGACTTACCGGTCTTGCGCAGGTCAACGGCGGGTATGATCTGAAGCCGGAAGAGAAAATCGTGTGGGATGTGGAGTATATAAAGAAGAGATCTATTTGGCTTGACTTAAAGATAATTTGCAAAACTGCAATGATAGTTATCACCGGAAATGGGGCCAAGTAAAGCCTCAATATTTACATGATATTGAAAGGAAAAGCATAAATCATGCATAGGTTTGCACGATATTTTTTGATGTTGAGACTTTTTCTGACGGGAAACCCCTATAAAAGAGCAAGTGTTCTCAAAAAACATTTCGGTGCAATAGGAGAACATTGCTATATGCAGCCGATAAATTACGGTACGGAACCATACCTTATTTATTTAGGAAATAACGTTCATATCGCGAGCAAAGTAACCTTTGTAAATCATGATGTTATCAATTTTATGCTGGATTATAAAAACAAGGGGAAAAGCTATACGCAGAAAACCGGAAAAATAAAGGTTGGCGACAATGTTTTCATAGGATGCAACACCACAATACTTTATGATGTTGAGATCGGAAACAACGTTATAATCGGCGCCGGCAGCCTGGTTTGCAAAAATATACCTGAAAACTCAGTTGCGGCGGGAGTACCGTGTAGAGTAATAGATTCTTTTGAGAATTTTGTGAAAAAGCGGGGGGGGGTATATAGTCACAGTAATAGTACAGAAATATAAACTAATGATACTCCTGCAACAATAAAAAGAAAGGTTTCTCAAAAAGAATGAATGCAGAATGTCGTAAAAGTAAAATCCTTTTGGTTACCTTTTCAAATAATGCGGATCATCAGGATACACTTTTTGGTCTATATGAAGAAATGAGCCGAATGGATTCGGCAGATGTTGTGCTGTGCTGCACGGAGACACCGAAAGTACCGCTTCAAAAAAGCGAGTCAACATGGACGGTAAAATGTCCTCCGCACCCCGGCATATGCAGACAAACTTTTAACTTAAAAGAACTTTGTAGGATAATAGGCCTAATAAAGAAAAACAAAATAGACGTTATATATTTTGAAAGTCTTCACATATGGAATCTTGCGATATTGATATACGCAAAATTTAAAAAAAGAATAAGAGTCTGCCATGCGATACATGATATAGTACCGCACGAGAGCGGGCTATACGGTAAACTCGTCAGTGCAATGAACTGGTCGATATGCAGATTAAGCGATTTTATAATAATCAGAAATCGTATCTATAAGAGCATATTAAGTAAAAAATATCATATATCAGAAGATCGTATAACGGTTTTTGATCTGTGGAGAAGATTTCCTGATTTCACTGAACCGTCATATTCAAAAAAAGTGCTGTTTTTCGGCCGGATAAGTCCGTATAAGGGAGCTGAAAATCTTCTCAAAATCATAAAAAAATGCCCCGAAATACAGTTTCGTGTGGTAGGCAGGGCTGACAAAAAATCAATTGATATAATCGATGCCATCAGAGAAGAGAGCAATGTCGAAATAATAAACGAATACATAAGCGATGAACAGATGATAAACGAATACAAGTGTTCAGATGTTGTAATAGTGCCATATAATTCTGCATCTCAATCCGGAGTGATCGTGGATGCGTATAAGTATTCGAGGCCGGTTGTGGCGTTTGATGTCGGAGCAATATCAGAACAGATAGATGACGGAAAAAGCGGTTTTCTTGTCAAGGAAAAGGATATAGATGCTTTTACCGTAGCTATAAGAAAAATAATTTCTATGACGAACGATGATTTTTATGAACTATGCAAGAGCGCATTCGAGTTTGGCTCGATAAAATACTCGGTCAAGAATGCTGCCCCTGAGTTTTCAAAATATATTAACAAGATGATCATTTAAAGGAATAAGTAAACTATGATCATAACCAAAACCCCTTTCCGCATGTCATTTTTTGGCGGCGGGACGGATATGAGGGATTTTTTTGAAAAGTACGGCGGAGCGGTGCTGTCGACGACGTTCGATAAGTACTGTTACGTCAATGTGCGTCATCTGCCGCGATTCTTCGATTACAAGACTGAGCTTTGCTATTCGCAGACAGAGCGGGTGACCGATATCGGGCAGATCAGACACCCCGCGATTCGCAACGCGATGAAAATGCTCGATATGCACGAGATACGCCTTACATACGAGTCCGATCTGCCTGCCCGTTCCGGTCTCGGGACGTCGTCGTCCTTCGCGGTCGGGATGCTGAATGCGTTTCACGCGCTGAAAGGAAAATATGCTGACAAAAAGCGGCTCGCGGACGAGGCGATATACCTCGAGCGTACACTTTGTAATGAAGCGGGCGGCTGGCAGGATCAGATAGCGTCGTCATTCGGCGGACTAAACCGCATCAACTTCAATGCAGACGGATACGAAGTACTTCCAATCATAATCTCCCCTGACAGAAAACGCGAACTCAACGACAATCTTTTGATGTTCTTCACAGGCTTTACGCGTTTCTCGTCAGAGGTCCAGGCGGCAAATGCAAAGGATCGCGGCGATAAGACGGCACAGTTGAAAGAGATGCTTTCGCTCGTTGACGATGCGGAACACATACTTACGGATAAGTATGCGGACATTGACGATTTCGGCAGACTGCTTGACAACACATGGAAGCTCAAGCGCCAGACAGGCTCGGCGATATCGACAGACAGCATTGACGCGCTGTATGCGAAAGGTATCGCAGCGGGCGCACTCGGAGGGAAGCTGCTCGGAGCGGGCGGCGGAGGATTTCTTCTGTTCTATGTTCAGCCCGAACACAGAGCAAGCGTTATGGAAGCGATGAAAGAGCTTTTGTACATACCGTTCCAGTTTGAGGACGGCGGAACGAGGGTGATATATTACTCGCCCGAAAGCTATACACCGTGCGAAAGATGAAAGCAGTCATAATGTCCGGAGGGAGGGGAACACGGATATCGGAGATGTTTCCTGATATACCGAAGCCTCTCATCCCGATTTGCGGAAAGCCGGTATTGGAACACGAAATCGAATGTCTGCGCGAGCAGGGCTTCACCGACATAATTTTGACCGTCAGCCACATGGCGGACAAAATAATCGACTACTTCGGAGACGGCGAGCGCTTCGGCGTACATATTGAATATTTCGTTGAGGACAAGCCGCTCGGAAACGCGGGTGCGCTGTTCAGACTGAAAGACAAGCTGACGGAAGATTTTCTACTGCTCAATGCCGATTCTGTTTTCAATATAGACTTCAACCGCTTCGCTGCGTTTCACAAGGAGCACGGCGGACTCGCGACGCTGTTTACGCATCCGAACGATCACCCGTATGACAGCGGGCTGATCATCGCAGACAGTGTCAAGTCTGTTCAAAAATGGCTCGCCAAAGAAGACGAGCGGCCTAAGTATTACAAAAATCGAGTCAACGCAGGGCTGCACATCATCTCACCGAAGCTTTTGGAAAACGATATTGTCTTGCCGAAAATAGATTTAGACCGGCACTTGCTAAAACCTCTTGCAGGATCGGGTAAAATATTCTGTTATGACAGTCCTGAGTATGTAAAGGATATGGGTACGCCTGAGCGTTTTGAGGCGGTGAGCCGCAACTTTGAGAGCGGCAGAGTGTTCGCGAGGAATCTGCGGAACAAGCAAAAGGCGATATTCCTCGACCGCGACGGAACGATAAACAAATATGTCGGCTTCATACGTAATATTGACGACTTCGAGCTTCTGCCGACTGCCCCCGAGGCGATAAAACTGATAAACAAATCTGGATATCTTGCGATAGTCGTGACGAATCAACCTGTGATCGCTCGCGGTGAGGTCACGTTTGCGGAGCTTGACGAGATACACAACAAAATGGAAACGCTGCTCGGTAAAGACGGCGCATACCTTGACGGCATTTACTTCTGTCCTCACCATCCCGACAGTGGATTTGAGGGAGAGGTCAAAGAGCTCAAATTCGACTGCGACTGTCGCAAGCCGAAGCCGGGGATGCTCTTGAAAGCAGCCTGTGACTTCAACATTGACCTGTCACAGTCATGGATGATAGGCGACGGCGTGCATGATAAAGGTGCGGGCGAGGCAGCGGGATGCCGCACGAAAATCATCCCGACCGATGGCGATTTATTCGAAGCGATAAAAGAGATTTTGGAGATCACGGATGACAGATAAAGTTAAGGCGCATCTCGACTTGTTGATAGAAAGATATCCGCGGCTCGAAGTGTGCAGGGAAGATATTGCCACGGCATACGAGCTGATGGCGAAGTGCTTCGAGCATGACGGCAAGCTCTTGATCGCCGGAAACGGCGGGTCGGCGGCGGATGCCGAGCATATCGCTGGGGAGCTTATGAAGCGGTTCAGAGTACCGCGCCCCGTAACGCCGGAGTTCGCGGAAAAGCTGACGGCAGTCGATCCGGTGCGAGGGGCCGACCTTGCAAAGAATCTCGAACGCGGGCTTATGGCGATACCGCTTGTGGCGCATGAGGCGCTGTCAACCGCATACATAAATGATGTTGACGGACTCGGAGTTTTCGCGCAGCAGCTCTTCGGATTCGGCAGACCGGGGGACGTATTTCTCGGCATTTCGACGTCAGGGAACAGCAGAAACGTGATGTCTGCCGCTGTGGTCGCAAAAGCAATGGGAATAAAAGTTATCGGGTTGACAGGCGCCGACGGAGGAGAGCTTGCAAAGGCAGCCGATGCCGTGGTCAGAGTGCCGGAGACTGAAACGTACAGGATACAGGAGCTTCACCTGCCGGTGTATCATTGCTGGTGCATGATGCTGGAGGAAAAAATGTTTGCTGATTAATTGTAGACAAAATCAATATTATGGAGGAAATTTGACGTGGGCTGGTATGTTTTTATAGCTTCTATTGTTTTGTTTATTATTGTAATATCGTATTTTTGTAGAAGCAAAGTGAGTATTTCAAAGCTTGCGTTTATATACATATGCCTGATTTTGTTTTTCTTTATGGCATTTCGTGCAGATACAGTGGGAGCAGACACAATACAATATGTAAATATATTCAAAAATATTAACAGACCTGACTCAATCGGCGTTTTGTATTCGAATATAAGTGTAGGTGAATACTATGTAAAAGAAGAAAACGGATATGTCTTGTATAATGTTTTAGTTAAGTTCTTTGTAAGTTTACCGCATGCCATTACTTTTACAAATAGTTTAGTAATAGTTACTTTACTTTTCATAACAATAAAAAAACAGTCTCCAGATATGTTATTAAGTATATGGTTATATATTACCCTGGGTGTTTTTCAAACAGAGATGAATATGGCGAGAAACGCTATAGGGATACTTTTGTGTTATATAGGCTTCAAATATATAAAAGAAAGAAAGCTTGCAAAGTATTTAATAATAGTATTATTAGCGTCATCATTCCATTTTACATCTATACTTTTTCTGCCGCTTTATTGGCTTTCTGAAATAGAACTTTCTGCAAAGAATATTTCTATAGGTTTTATATTGATAATGGCAATAAGTGTATTTTCATCATTTCTAAAACGTTTTTTGCTGTTTATCGTGCCTGACGTATATATCGGATATATAGGTATGGAAACAATTGACTTCAGCGGATATATTTTAGGTATATTTTATTTGGGTTTGGTTGTTTTTGTCTTGCTTTTTATGGACAAAAACAATCGCCTGAATTCTATAAATTCAAATAGTATTGGTTCATGGGCAATAATATTGAATCTTGCATTTTTCTATATCGGGTACAACTTTGATTTTGGTACGAGAGTAGCAGCATTATTTGGGCCATATCTGATTATCGCAATTCCTCAGTTGATTAGTTCTGGGATAGATAATCAAAAAAAGAAAGATATAGTAACATGGCTTGTGTATTTAATTTGTGGTTGTCAATATATTATGAGGTTGACGATAAATAACATCGGAATGACAATGCCATACCGATTTGCATTCTGATATTTTGCGCTTGAAAACAGTGGTAAGGAGTATTGAAAAATGAGCAGCGAGAATAACAATCCCCAATTTATCTTTGTAAATGATATAAGTAGATTAAATGTTATTTTTGAGGATCTCAGGCACGACAAAAGAGTTACGGTGCTTGATGGACCTTGTAAGCCGCTCCAAAACAGGTTTCTTCTTTTTTTGAGAAAGATTCATACAAACAGAAATATAAACAGCATTATTAACTTGCCATTCAAGGGCATATGGTCCTGCTCTCTTAAAAGCATAAACTGGAACAAAGAAACAAGGTATTATGTGATTTTTAACAATGCCTCTATTTATCCGATTAAAGTAGATTATTTAAAAAAGCTCCAAAATGAATATGATATAAAGTATGTTATGGTCATGAATGATCATTGGCTCTCGCCTTATGCCGAACCGGCCCGTAGCTATATATCAAATATAACTTTTGAGTATATTTTTACAATTGATAATAAAGATGCCGAAGAACGCAATTTTATCTTTTCAGATGCACACTATTCCATTACATATAAACCTAAAGAAAGCCGGGTTTGTTATGATATTTGTTTTGCAGGCATGAATAAAGGCAGATTGGATTTGCTCTATGAAATATATGACGGTATCCAAAGTAATTCCCTCTCATCCTTGTACAGGATTGTTCATGTAAAGAAATCTCAACAGAAATACGACGGGATAATTTATAATTGCTTTATTACATATGAAGAAATTGTAAAGGAAGCATTAAAAAGTAACGTTATAATGGAAGTATTGTTTCCCGGCCAAACCGGCGCCACCATGCGCTACTACGAGGCCGTATGCTACAACAAAAAACTCCTTACAAATAACAAGAATGTTGTGAACCTACCGTTCTACAATCCCAACTACATTCATGTTTTTGAAAAGCCCGAGGATATTGACTGGAAATGGGTAAAAGAGCGTATACCCGTGGATTATCACTACGACGGCAGATTTTCGCCGACACACTTAATAGACAAAATAATTGAGCTGGAAGAAGAATAGCCCCAAAGCGTGTAGACTATATTATCTTTGTAAAATAACGTAAAAGAAGGGACAAAAAATAAATTGAGTATACTGTTAACGGTTGCTATTCCTGCATATAACCGACCGGAGACTTTAAAGCGGGCACTCAAGGCGATATCATCACAATATGATGAAAGAGTGGAAGTATTGATATGCGACGATTCTACAAATGACAATGTAAAAACTGTTGTAGAAGAGATGAGCGTTATAATACCGATACGATATATTAAAAATCCAGAAAACTTGGGATTTAATAAGAATTTTTTGCAGTGCTTCCGAGAAGCTGACGGAGAGTACATATTGTTGATGGGGGATGATGACTTAATAATTAACCTGCCGCATATTATGAAGTATTTAGTTGAAAACAAGTCTGCAGATTGGATATTTGTTAATCATTGCGGGTTTAAAAAAGAATGGATAGACTATGGCCGCAGCGCTATATTTGTACGTAAAACCACAGAAGATAAGATAGGCGTTTCAAAAAAAGAATTTATGGATTATGCTGGTTTCGGAATAACTTGCGATACCACTATATTACGTAAAGATAAAGTTGAAGACTTTAGCCGTTTTGAAACTTTAGAAACATTTTTTATGCAAACCTGTGTTCCAATTGTGGCTACGCAATCTTCTGAAAGTGTTTTGGGCATTATTGGAGAGCCTTGTCTGGCGTTTGAGGATATAGCAGAAGAAGCAAATTTATATAAAAATACAAAAGGTTATTTTCAAGCGTACGGCACGGGACTTAGAAAGGTATTTTGTGACATTGCACCGGAATGCGGTTATGACAAAAGACAAATGAAAAAAATCTTCAGAAATTCGATTATGGTTCTTGCGCATCCGGTTGCATATATGAATTCAGAAAATGTAGATGGATGGAAAACAAATTTTTGGCAATATTGTTATCCGGCAATAAAAGATTTTGCAGCGGCGTGGATTTTTGTTATACCTATTGCTGTAGCTCCGAGATGGCTTGCAAAGTTGTTGTTTAAAAAGGTATATCCTATTTGCCACCGTCTTGTAGAAAAACTAAGGCAATAATATCAGAAAATTTTATTTAAACAATGTTTTAGAGGCTTGGCAAATATAACGGTTCAAAATGAAAAAGGAGCATTATTTTATTGGCAAAAAGTAAGTTAATTGATTTTGTAAAAGGCTTTTCCTACGTCTTTATATCTAACATTCTGTCGATGACGGTTACAGCTACATTGGTAATGGTTATACCAAAGTTAGTAGATACGGAAGTATATGGATACTATCAACTGTATTTGTTTTACATAAACTACGTCGGTCTTTTACAATTCGGATTGTGCGAAGGAATTTATCTGCGCTTGGGCGGTAAATATTATAAGGATCTTGATAAATCGCTATATTCGACCCAGTTCCGGCTGCTCGGATTGACGGAAATTATCATTTATTTGACAGTTTTTATTGGCTCTCTTATATTTATCAAAGACGTCAACAAACATTTTATAATCGGTGCAGTTTGTGCAGCTGCGGTAGGGATGTGCCTTAGATGGTTTATTACATTCATACTTCAGCCGACTGCGCGGATCAAAGAGTATGCGATAGTGACCTTGTCAGAAAAAATCATACTCTTGTTTCTGACGATGCTTCTTATGGCGATCGGTTACAGAGATTATAAGTTAATTGTTGCAGCAGATATATCAGCTAAATATATTTCATTGGGTATCGGCATTTGGTATTGCAGAGACATTGTTTTTTCAAAAATTGTATCGTTAAAAGCAGCAATAAGGGAAATAAAAGAAAATATTTCAGCCGGAATAAAACTTATGCTGGCGTCAATTAACACAACTCTTATTGCTGGCATAGTCCGTTTCGGCATAGAGAGCCATTGGGATATCTCAACATTCGGCAAAGTATCCCTTACCCTTAGTATTTCAAATATGGCAGTAATGGCAATCAATGCCATAGGAGTAGTTATATATCCTATTCTTCGCAGAACAAATCAGGATAAACTTCCAGATATATACAGAATCATGCGAGTTATGCTTATGGGAATTGTTTTTGGAGCACTTGTGTTCTATTATCCCGCGCAGAAAATACTTAATATGTGGCTTCCACAATATGCTGAAAGTCTACGTTACGCAGCAATCCTGCTGCCTATATGTGTTTATGAAAGCAAAGTTTCAATTCTAATAAATACATATTTCAACACGCTTCGCCTTGAAAGTCTGCAAATGAAATGCAACATTGCCGCACTTGTCCTAAGCGTGATACTCACCGGCGTATCCATTTATGTTTTTGACAGCGTTACGGCCGCCATACTTTCAATTCTCATAGTTTTAGTGTTCCGATGCGTGCTTTGCGAAATTGTACTCTCAACTAAACTTCCCATTAAAGTTGTCAAAGACATAATCGTTGAGTTCGTTATGACACTTGCATTCATCATCTGCAACTGGTATTTCGGCCTTGCAGGGATGTTTATGTACGCAATCTGCTACGCCATGTATCTCATTATCAAGCGAAAGGACATCTTCGAATCGCTCAATTTTGTCAAATCCATGAGGTAAATGTATGCCGATACATAAAACTTCCGAGCTGCTCGACCGGATCAACGCCCGCAACTCCTCCATCCACGTCCGTATAGATAAAATCCCGTTAGAGAGCTGCTCCCCATGGCATTACGACTCCGCCTCCGGCACGATCCGCAACCCTGCCGGCAGCTTCTTCCAAATCGCCGGACTTCGCGTATCCCGCGGCGATGAAACTGTTCTCGCCCAACCCATCATCCTCCAAAACGAGATCGGCTATCTCGGCATCATCCGCAAGCGCATAGACGGCGAAATGCACTATCTGATGCAAGCGAAGATCGAGCCGGGCAACATCAACAAAATCCAGCTTTCGCCGACCATCCAAGCGACAAAATCCAACTTCACGCAAAAGCACGGCGGCGCACGTCCCGCATACCTCGACTACTTCATTAACGCACAACAATACAAGATCGTCGTCGATCAAATACAGTCCGAGCAATCCTCCCGCTTTCTCGGCAAGCGAAACCGCAACATCATCATAGAACTTGGCGAAAATGACGAAATCGAAGTCCTGCCGTCGCATATGTGGATGACGATGCCGCAGATCAAGGAACTGATGCGGCACGACAACCTCGTCAACATGGATACGCGCACGGTGCTGTCCTGCCTGCCGCTCGAAGAACACCTTGACGAATTTACCGACGCGGCGTTCCTGCGGTCGGTGCTGGGCGAGCGGACGAGCAATATATCCGAAATTTATCAGTACATAAACAATTACAAAATGTTCGACGAGACCGAGCGGCGGCTCGTTCCTCTCTTTTCCCTCGAAAACTGGGAAATGCGGGACGGCGAATTCGTCTGCAAAGACCCGTACAGCTTCAAAGTCGTGTTCTGCGACATCGAGATCGAGGGACGCGAGGTCAAGCATTGGTGTCAACCGCTGTTCGAGGCGGCGGGGATCGCAACGTTCGGACTTTTGACACGCGTTTATCATGGCATCCGCGAATTTCTCGTCCGCGCGACTCCTGAGGTCGGCTGCTTCGACAAGATCGAACTGGGTCCGTCCGTACAGCGCGAATACATACATGACGAAACGAAAAATACCGCCGTGGACAGGCTGTTCGACGCGCACATGAAAACAGGCGAGGGTGTGAAATTCAACACGCTTCTGTCCGAGGAAGGCGGGCGGTTCTACCATGAACAGAACCGCAACGTCGTGATCGAGGTCGCGCCGGACGAGCTGCCGACGCCGCCCGACGGCTACTTCTGGACGGATTACAAAACGCTCGGCACGCTTGTGAAAGTCAACAACTGCCTGAACATCCAACTGCGGAATCTCTTATCGGTATTGGAGTGGTGATTATGAAAAAAGTGAAAATCGGCATCATCTGCCCGTCGGAGATCGCGTTTCGGCGATTCATGCCGGCAATACAGAAACTCGACTGTGCAGAATATATCGGCGTAGCCCATGCAAATGCGAAGGAATGGTTCGGCGAGAAGACGCCCGACGCGGCAGTTATTGAAAACGAAACGAAGAAAGCGCAGTCATTCGTCGATACATACGGCGGAAAAGTCTACGACAGCTATGAATCGCTTCTCTCGTCGCCCGACGTGGACGCGATATATCTTCCCCTGCCGCCCGCGCTTCATTTCAAATGGGCGAAAGCCGCGCTGGAACACGGTAAATACATCTTCGTCGAGAAGCCGTCAACAACATCGGCGGCGGACACCAAGGCTCTGCTCGACCTCGCCGCGGCAAAGTCTCTCGCCGTCCATGAAAACTATATGTTCGCGTTTCACAAACAAATCGCGGAGATACAAGACATCATCGCAAGCGGAAAGCTCGGCGACGTGCGTCTCTACCGCATCGCGTTCGGGTTCCCGCAGCGGGCGAAGAACGACTTTCGCTACAACAAGGCTCTCGGCGGGGGCGCGCTGCTCGACTGCGGCGGATATACGCTGAAATTGGCGACGATGCTGCTGGGGGAGACGGCGAAGGTGGTCTATTCGCAGCTAAACTATACTTCCGACTTTGACGTGGACCTCTACGGCAGCGCGGCGCTCGTCAATGATGCGGGCGTGACGGCGCAGGTCGCATTCGGCATGGACAACGGTTATAAATGCGAACTCGAAGTTTGGGGCAGCAAGGGCAGTCTCACCACAGGCCGCATCCTGACCGCGCCGGACGGATTCGTCCCCACGGCGGAGATCAAAGTTGGGAATGAGACGGAGAACGTGACGCTTTCGGCGGACGACACGTTCGGAAAGTCGATCATGAGGTTTTGCGAATGTGTCAACAACGATGAAGTCAGGAAAGAAAACTACAAAACGATACTCAAACAGGCACAGCTTGTAGATGAGGTGAAAAAATCATGGAAGTAAAGGAACTCGGCATGGGCGTACTGCTCCTGACGCCGCGCGTGTTTTACGACGACAGGGGCTACTACATGGAATCTTATTCAAAGCGCACGCTTCACGAGATCGGCATCGACGCGGTTTTCGTGCAGGACAATCATCTTCTCTGTCTGAAAAAGCATACGATACGCGGCATCCATTTTCAGAACGAGCCGCACGCGCAGGCAAAACTGCTCAGATGCACAAAGGGAAAGATACTCGACATCGCGGTAGATTTGCGACACGATTCACCAACATACAAGCAGTACGTTTCCGTCGAACTCGACGCGGAAACAAAACGGCAGATCTTCATCCCGCGAGGCTTCGGACACGTCTGTATGTCGATCGTCGACGATACGGAGGTGCAGTACAAGGTGGACGAGCTGTATTACCCCGAATACGACCGCGCGATAGCGTATAACGACCCTGACATCGGCATTGATTGGGGCGATATTGATCCGATAGTGTCGGTGAAGGACAAAAACGCGCCGTACCTTTGCGGCAGCGACGTGAATTTTGAATGGAGTGAACGATGAAAACAGCAGTAGTTACCGGCGCAGGCGGGTTTATTGGCGGCGCGCTTACTGAACTTTTGGTGGACAAGGGAGTGACTGTCTACGGCGTGGATATTTCAGAAAAAGCGCTCGCACGGCACAGCGGAAAGGCAAATTTTCACCCGGTCATCGCCGATTTTACAAAATACGGGCAACTTCACGAGATGATTCACGCCGATGTCGACGTGTTCTATCACTTTGCATGGCAGGGCGTGTTTGGCGAACCGTTCAGGGATTACCGCCTGCAGCTTTCCAACGCTGCCAGCGCGGGGGATGCGATTACCGAAGCGGTTAGGATCGGCTGCAAAAAATTCGTGTTCGCCGGGACGTACAACGAGATCGAGGTCGCCGACCATTTTGACATGAGCGGTCGCCCGCCGCGTTACACCTGTATCTACTCCGCCGCCAAGACCGCCGCCGAGATTGTCTGCAAGACCATCGCCGCCAATTCCGGCATACAGTACAGCGCGGGCCTCACCGCCATGGCCTACGGCGAAAACAACCGCTCCATGATGCTGGCGAACGTGGTCCTGAAGCAGCTGACCCACGGCGAAAGCCCGCGTCTCATCGAGGGGAATATCCCTTATGATTTCATCTACATCGACGACATCGCCCGTGCGTTCTATGCCATCGGCGAAAGCGGTGTAAATCTGAGAAGTTACTATGTCGGTCATCGCCATCTTCGCACATTTCGCGAATATGTGACGGAGATCGGACAGATCGTCGCGCCGGATGTTCCTCTACTGTTCGGCGCGTACCCGGATGATAACAGCAGCCGCAATTATGACAAAATTGACCTCGACGCGCTTTACCGTGATACGGGTTTTGAATGTCAGGCGGATTTCAAAGAGAGCATCCTCAAAACAGCGGCGTGGGTCAAAAACAATCTATAACGAAACGGAGAAGAACATATGGGCAGGATAATCGTCGTCGGCACGGGTTTTTCGGGAAGTATTCTTGCACGAAAAATCGCCGAGGAATGTGACCGCAAGGTCGAAGTCATCGAAAAGCGCCCACACATCGGCGGGAATATGTACGATGAATACGACGAACACGGCATACTTGTGCAGAAGTACGGACCGCATTTTCTCAACACGAACAAGTATTGGATAATCGAATACCTGTCGCAGTATGCCGAACTGTTTCCGCACGACACGCATCTTTTGAGCTTCATCGACGGCGAATACGTCCAGCTTCCGTTCAATTTCCGTACAATGCAGCAGCTTGTCGGCGCGAAAAAGTCGGAACCGCTGCTGGCAAAGCTGCGTGAAAAATTCCGCGGTCGCGACCGCGTGCCGATATTTGAGCTTGTCGACAGTGATGACGAGGAGATCCGCGCCTATGGCAATCTCCTGTTTGAAAAAGCATATCGCACATACACCGCGAAACAGTGGGGACTTCAGCCGGAGGAGATCGACAAAAGCGTTCTCGAGCGCGTTCCGATGGCGATGAGCTTCGACGCGCGTTATCTGAACAAGGATTTTCAGTACCTGCCGAAAAAGGGTTATACCGAGATTTTCCGCAATCTGCTTGATCATCCGAACATCACAGTCACGCTGAACACCGACGCGCTCGCTCATATTCGTTTCAACGACGAACAGCACCTCATTACCTACGACGGCGACGCGGTGGAACTGCTTGTTTTCACCGGGAACATCGACGAACTGTTCGGCTTGAAATACGGACGCCTGCCGTATCGGTCGCTCGACATTCACTATACATACGAAAACAAAAAGAGCATTCTGCCGGAGGAGATCGTCTCCTACCCGCAGGCGGATGGATATACGAGAAGCACGGAATACAAGAAGATCACATTCGGTCTCGATCAGGACATCCCCGTCTCGATGATCGCGACGGAATATCCGCTCGAATACGACCCCACCGACGAAAAGGCGAACATTCCGTATTATCCCGTTTTGACCGACGACAGCCAAAAGCGCTACAAAATGTATCTCGAAGAAGCGGACAAATACGGCAACATCGTGCTTTGCGGACGCCTTGCGGAGTTCAAATACTACAACATGGACGTGTGCATCGAACACGCATTTCAAAAGTTTGAGGCAATAAAGAAACGACTGGAGAACAAACAATGAAAGGCATCATCCTCGCCGGCGGGAAGGGAACGCGGCTGTATCCGAATACGATCTCTGTGTCAAAACAGCTTCTTCCTATTTATGATAAACCGCTGATATATTATCCGCTGTCGACGCTGCTTTTGGCGGGTATCCGCGATGTGCTTGTCATATCGACGCCACATGACATCGAAAACTACAAAAATCTTCTCGGTGACGGCGGCCGGATAGGCATACATATCGAGTACGCGGTGCAGGAAAAGCCGCGCGGACTTGCCGATGCGTTCATAATCGGAGCGGATTTTATAGGGGACGACAGCGTGTGTCTCGTGCTGGGCGACAATGTATTTTACGGGCAGTATTTTTCGTCCGCTTTGTGGAAGGCGCAGAAACAGGCTGAATCCACTGGCGCGGCGATCTTCGGCTACCCCGTGAAAAATCCCGAAGCGTTCGGTGTGGTCGAATTTGACAGCGATAACAAAGTTCTCTCCATCGAGGAAAAGCCTGAGCATCCGAAATCGAATTATGCCGTTCCCGGGCTGTATTTCTACAATAACGACGTGGTGGAGATCGCGAAAAACGTCAAGCCGTCGCCGCGCGGCGAAATCGAGATCACGTCGATCAACAACGAATACTTGCGCCGTGGGCAGCTTTGTGTTACACTGATGGGGCGGGGGATGGTGTGGCTCGACACCGGCTCGCCGAAGGGGATGCACAAGGCAAGCGGATTTGTCAAGACCGTTCAGGAGATGCAGGGGTTTTATATTTCCTGCATTGAAGAAATCGCATGGCGTCGCGGGTTTATATCGACTGAACAGCTTGGCAAGCTCGGCGAGGAGCTAAAAATGACCGATTACGGGCAGTATCTGCTCGCGCTCGCAAAGGAGGGGAAAAAATGACGATAATTGTTACCGGCGGCGCCGGATTCATCGGCTCGAATTTCATATTCCATATGCTCGACGCGCATACTGACTATCGCATCGTGTGCCTCGACAAGCTCACATATGCGGGCAATCTCTCGACGCTTGCGTCCATCATGGATAAGCCAAATTTCCGCTTTGTAAAGCTCGATATCTGCGACCGCGAAGGCGTGTATAAGCTGTTCGAGGAAGAACACCCGGACATCGTCGTGAATTTTGCTGCGGAGAGCCACGTGGACAGAAGCATTGAGAACCCCGAAGTGTTCCTGCAAACGAACATCCTCGGCACACAGGTGCTGATGGATGCTTGTCGCAAGTACGGCATCACAAGATATCACCAAGTCAGCACCGATGAGGTCTACGGCGACCTGCCGCTTGACAGACCCGATTTGTTCTTCACCGAGGAGACGCCGATCCATACATCCAGTCCGTACAGTGCGTCAAAAGCGTCCGCCGATCTGCTCGTGCTTGCATATCACCGCACATACGGGCTGCCCGTGACGATCTCGCGCTGCTCGAACAACTACGGACCTTACCATTTCCCGGAGAAGCTGATACCGCTGATGATAGCGAACTGTCTGAACGACAAACCGCTGCCCGTCTACGGCAAGGGCGAGAACGTCCGCGATTGGCTCTACGTCGAGGATCACTGCCGCGCGATCGACCTGATTATACATAACGGGCGTGTCGGCGAAGTCTACAACGTCGGCGGACACAACGAGATGAAGAACATCGATATAGTTAAGCTGATCTGCCAAAAACTTGGCAAGCCGGAGAGCCTTATCACCTATGTTACCGACCGCAAGGGACACGATATGCGCTACGCGATCGACCCGACGAAGATACACAATGAACTCGGCTGGCTGCCGGAGACGAAATTTGCCGACGGGATCGAAAAGACGATAAAGTGGTACCTCGATAATAGAGATTGGTGGGAGACGATCATAAGCGGGGAGTATAGGGAGTATTATGAGAAAATGTATGGGAATAGGTAGGCACAGCTTAAATGCGGAGAAAAGAATAATTGGCAACTCCATTGAAAGCATCGCTCCAACATCTTGCAACGATTCCAATAATTTGATACAAATACCCACAACATCGAGGCAGGGCTACGCTCTGCCTCATATTTTTTACCGTATAATTCCACTTGCAGAATTGGAGACACAATATTGATTCCCGCACCTACTCATCCTTGCGTTTATCCGCCAATTCTAAATACAAAAGAATGTAGCAGGCAGCTTGGCCTTATCCACGTTCTTATCACTTAAAATTGCAGACTGTCCGCAGTAAAATGATATGACCCCAAAAAAGAGAAGTTCAGACATTGGATATGGTATAATTAAGTCACCACACA
>CANRFB010000053.1 GCA_947629785.1 uncultured Clostridia bacterium
AGAACTGCATAATACTTTTCAAGTTCGCTCATCACGAAACGCTTGACTTCCGAAGTTGCGGACACGCCGCGCATGGCGCACCAAGCCTTGAAGTCCTCCGCTTCTTCGGTGCGGACACGGGTTGCAATGGTTCGCATATTATCTTTGTCCCATTTGCGGGCGTACTGCTTTTGCTTTTCGGATACGGGCATTATTATCACCTTTCTACTTATATAAGTACATTTAGTTTATTATATCATATCCGACAAAGTTTCGTCAATATGCGCAAGTGCCAAATTTTTTAAATAAAGTTTGGCTGGTATTCCTATTGAAAACTACTTATATAAGTAGTAAAATATTAAATGTAAGGAAAACACAAAACCGAAATGTTCCACCGGAACATTTCAAAAACCTAAGAAAGAGGGAGTTTATATGATGAAAATTTCAGACGAAAGCTATGAGAGAGTGGAGAACATTCTTGAGGACATCGGTTACGCTTGTGAGATCGAGGACGATTTTGAGGAATGGGAAGATGTTGCAAGACCGTCCTTTGAAACGTTCCTTGATGATCTTGACACAGAACAGTTTGATATGACCTGCGAAGCAATCAAGGAAAGGATCAACAGTGAATATGACAACGGCAATGAAAACTATGCCAAAGGAATCAGAGCTGCGTTTGTCGGGTATCTGGAAGAACGTCTTGACTACCTTGCCGTTACCGATGATGAGGACGATCCCGAACTCCTGCGATACGTTGAAGTCATTCGGAAACGGCTTGATAATGCGAAAAAAATGATGCTCGATTAACGGGCATCATTCACGGAAAGGATGATAATATGGGAAAAGTTCTGATTTTCGGGAATGCAAAGGGAGGTGTTGGAAAATCAACCTCTGCAACGGCACTTTCCTCAATTCTTGCGGATAGAGGTTTCCGGACACTGCTCATAGACTGCGATACTCAGTGCAACAGCACCGACACATACCGTGCCGATTCGGAGGGAGCAGCTACCGTTTATGACGTTCTGCTTGATGAAAACAGAATTGACATCTGCGAAGCGATACAGCATACCGAGTGTGGTGACATTCTTGCAGGGGACAGTTTGCTCCGTCAGGCAGATGATAAGCTGAAAAACAGTGTTGACGGTCTTTACAGAATGGCAGATGCTCTGGAAAACTGTACAGGTTATGATTATATCGTCATTGATACTGCTCCTGCTATGAACTCTATTTTGCACAATTGTCTTATCGCCGCAGACGAGGTGATAATTCCGGTAACGGCAGACAGGTACGCCTTGCAGGGACTTTCACAGCTTTTTGAAACCATCAGGGCAATTCGCAGACGGCAGAATCCCGATCTGAAAATTGCGGGACTTTTGCTGACAAAGTATAACGACCGCACAAATCTTTCAAAAGAAGTCAGAAATTCCATTGACAAAGTTGCTGCGGAGATCGGCACGAAAGTTTTCGGAACGGTGATCCGTGAGTGCGTAAAGGTCAAAGAAGCACAGGCAATCAAAGAAACGCTTATACGCTATGCACCGAAATGTACGGCTGCGGAAGATTATGTCAGGTTCACAGATGAATTGATCGGAAATGTTCCGGTGGAACATTGAAGAAAGGAGTTTTTCAAATGGCAAAAAATATTACAAGCAGATTCGGAGTAACGGACGGACTGAATTTTTCGGCGGAGCAAGGCGTGACAAATCTGCCTATTGACAGATTGATACCATATCATAACCACAGGTTCACGCTGTATGGCGGTGAACGTCTGAACGATATGATACGGAGCATTGCCGAGAACGGTGTTATCACGCCTATTATTGTGAGGACGATACCGGACGGGAAGTATGAAATTCTTTCGGGGCATAACCGTGTTTATGCGGCAGGACAGGCAGGGATCACAGAAATTCCTGCGGTGGTAAAGTCGAATTTGTCCGATGAAGAAGCAGAATCAATTGCCGTGATCACGAACCTGATGCAGCGTGGGTTTTCAGAACTGAAATTGAGTGAACAGGCGTATGCGGTTGCGTTGAGGTATAGTAAGCTGTTTGATGAGCGGAAACTAAAGAGCATAAGCGATGAGCTTTACCGCATTGAAAACGGCAAGGCAAGACCGCAGGAGGAAAATGTTCCACCGGAACATCAGACATCAAGAGATGCTGCGGCAGAGGAATATGGTATCAGTCCTGCAACGGTGGCAAGGCTGCTGCGTATAAACACGCTGATCGAGCCGTTAAAGGAACTTGTGGACAAAGGAAACATCAAGATTCGTTCGGCGGTTGATCTTTCGTTCCTGACCGAAGATGAGCAGAGAATGGTTTATCGGATAATGAACGAGCAAAGGATTTCGGTAATTGACATGAAAACGGCAAAGCAGTTACGGGAAGTTGCATCGTCATACGCCGAAGTTTCGGAGGAGGTTTTCGTTTCGGTGATGTGCGGAGAGTACGATGATACCCCCAAGGACAAAGGAGAGAGGATAACACTTCACACAGCGACCTACAAGCGGTATTTAAGCAGTTACCCCAAAAAGCAGATAAACGAGATCATAGAGAAAGCGTTGGCTTTTTACTTTGAAAGAAATCAAGAATAACGGAGGAAATTTTTATGGAAAACAAAGTAATTATTCAGGGAAACGTGACCGAAGTCTTTATGCTGAAAAAAACGGGCAGAATGCTTGATATTTTCGGTGTGAAAGTCAGAAAAGCCGATGGTTCGGAAGTAACGGTGGAATGCGAAGCGGAGGAGTTGGACAAGCGGCTGCATTCCGGCACTAAGATCGCTATTCTGGGATACCGTACCGATGTGGACGAGGACGGGAATCCTGCGGACAGGATCGTGGCGAGAACTATCAATTATTAATTAAAAAGGCAAGCCAATTATGTGCAAAATGACGAGATTTTGAGTAATTCTTGACAAATGAATATTATTTTGATATTATAGTAATATAAAATATAGAAAGTGAGGTGAAACTTTATGAGCGAAAACTTATTAACAGTTTTTACCCATGGTGATTTAGATCCTGACGAAATCACATCTATGTCAATGGGACGTAATTCAAAAACAGGGAAAGCATTTGCAAGAGCTACTATGAGTAACGGAAAATCTTATATTCAGACGCTCTCGCAAGCTGGTGTGAAGGAAGGAATAGTAATAGAAATTGAACCATTCAGCAATCGTGAAGAGCGCAGAGCTGTTGTAAGGGATCTCCATAATGGAGGGTACACTCAAGACGAAATAGCTGATTTTTGTGGTATCAGCCAATCAACGGTGCATAATGATTTAAAGAAAGGATGATATAAAATGAATTATAAGTTTACAAACGAAAATGGGAGAACCTACGGCGGAACAGCAGCATTATTACACGAAATCAAACTTGAAGGTGGATGTGATGAATTCATTGGAAATCGTACACATGCAGCAATCAGTGCATTTCTCGCCTCTCCCGATTCACAAGATTTAATTGAGGCTTTAGCTCAATCATATGCTAAAAGAAAGAAAATCAAAATGAACTCTTGTGGATAATTATATAATAGCCGAGATTTCTCAAAATTATGAAATCTCGGCTATTTTGTTCTGTTTTTTACAGTGGCTTTTATTCTATTTCTTGTTCTAAATTTTTAAAAATATCATCATCAAAAATTTCTGTAATAGTTATGTTAAGATCGTTACAAAGCATTTTGATCGTGACAATGCCCGGATTTTTGCTTAGTAAGGTTTGCAGAGCCGACTTTAAAGTATAACGAAAATATTTGCAAAATGCTATTTTTGAGATTTTTTAAATTCTTCAATAATTTTTGCAACTATCTCTGCCTGATCATCTGTTAATCCGTTAATATCAAAATATTTTTTTGATTCTATTCCAAGCAAATAATCTGATGTAACATGAAATATATGTGTCAGCTTGATGAGTATGTCATATGACGGATAGCGCAATCCTGTTTCATACGCACTTATCATAGCTTTTGTAATGCCGATCCGTTCTGAGAGCTGTTGTTGTGTCATGCCCTTGCTTTTACGAAGTTCTTTTATTTTTATACCAAAATCAACCATTATTATCACCTAACTAAATTATACTATGTATTTGTTTAATGATGGTTGATTTAAAAATGCTAATAGCATACAGACGGCTTTGCAATTTGAATTCCGAAAATAAAAAATTTTTTTGAATTCAAATGTATTCCTTTTCACAAAACAGTATGATATAATGATATTACTACAACAAGAAAGGAATTGATAAATAATGTATAATGATCTTGATGATGAATTATTAGATGATGACGCATTTCATGATGAATGCTGCAGTGAAGCATTGAGTTTTGAGGAATTTTTGCAGCGGATTGGCAAAACAAGTGATGCTGCAAAGCAAGAATATTCAGAATTTATGCTTTGGTTTGAAGCTATGTGTGTACAGATGGGCATTAAAAATATCCATAAGGCGTTGTTCTGCCGAAAGATATGCAGTTTACTGAAAAACGAGCGCAGTATTGATCTCAAAAGAGTATGGTGTCTTTGTCTGTCGGATCATTCGGATTTCCTTTTTGAAAAGCAGCAGGAACTTTCTGACAATGATTATATGGAATATCGTATAATGCAATGTTATTATTTAAAGGAAGATATTGACAATTTGCTGGAACGGTTAAAAAGCGAGTCATTGTGCAATCAGCAATTTGATCAGATCAGCAAAAGTATCTCTTTCTCAAATGAAACATTCTTGAATATAGATGTGGAACGTCTTTATAAAGTGGTCACTGAAGGCATTGGACTAAAGGGGAAACATTTAAAGGATAATATGATATATGCGTGTGACAAAATTTCTCATTCGGCTGAACTTTCACAAATAGCACCTGTTGTATTATATTCGCTGTTTACAAGATATAATAAAAAAATGTCCGATACAGGTGGTTTTATACCTAACTTTAAAGCCGTAATAGGGTTCAGAAATTACATAATTGACGAAAACAACGGAAAAAATCAGGACAGTTATATGGAACACATTATCATTTATCAGGGAATGTGCAGCTTTTTTTCAGACTGCGACAGAACTTTGTGCGATGTGGCATTTGCGAATATGTCAAATCTGGTAAAAAATGATAATATGAACTGGTATGAATTTCCGTTATTTAAAAAACCTCTTTTGATCGAACTCGAAGATAATTTTTTTACTTGTTTTCCGAACGGATTGGACGACAACCCTGCGTTTTTGTCAGACGATGTAAGCGTTGAAGATATGATCGCATTTGAAGAATATTATGATTCCCGACTTGGAGCAAACGAACATATACTGCGCCATGTGCGTGAATATCTTTCCAAGGATAATGAGCCTGCCGAACAATATATCCGGATGATCGAACTCAATGAAACCAATCAATGTATGAAAATTATTCACGATATAATTGAAAAGTCCGATGTTAAACCGGAAAACATCAAACCTGAGATGTCAAATATAGTTAATGCGGCTATTATGGAAGAAACACTTGCAAATGTAAACGACAGGATGAAAAAGGAAATGCTTGATTTTATTCCGATCATATCAGACAACTTGAATTAAGATGTTTTTTTGTCAACTTATAAATAGATTTATATAAATTATTTGTTGACTTTTAGTGAATTATGTTATATAATGAATGTAAATGTAGTTTTTAGGAGGTTGAATATGAGTCTTGAAAACAAACTTATACAATATAGGGATGCGGGTTATCCCATAATTTTCATTGAATCCTTTGAAGAAGATAAAGTAGACAAGATCATTTCTGAAATAGCGGCGAAGGCAAGACTTTCAGCAATAGAGTGGAATGGAGCTGTAGGTGCTTGCGATTTCAACAAGAAAGAACAGCTTGGTACTCGCAAACTTACTTTGAGCGAAACATTGGAAATAATTTCAAAAGATGACCTCAACAGAAAACTTATTGTTATAAAGGATATGAACGAACAGCTTTCCGACTTTCAGACAGTTGCACAAATAAAACAGATAGCTTTGAAAATATCTTCCGGAGTAGAATGTACGATAATCATGATCTCTCCTACCCTTACTATTCCACGCGATCTGGAAAAATTTATAACGGTGCTTGAACAGGACTATATGAACGAGCACGAGATAAACCAGATAATTACCGATTTTGCCGAAAGAAATGATATTCGCGTTGCAAATGAACTTAAAGAGCAGCTTTCTATTGCCTTGAAAGGCCTTACCGAAATGGAGATCAACAACATACTTGCTCTTGCGGTTTCAACGGACGGAGATATTACAAAAAAGAATCTCCAGTTTATTTTTGAGCAAAAACAGCAGATGATCATGAAGTCGGGTATCCTTGAAATGATACCTCTTCAAGAAAATATTGACGATATAGGCGGACTTGAAAATCTTAAATCATGGCTCAGACGTAAAAGTAAGGTTTTCAACAATATCAACAAAGCAAAAGACTTTGGTGTGGGAATGCCTAAAGGACTTCTTATTGCCGGAGTTCCCGGATGCGGAAAGTCCCTCTCTGCAAAAGCAACGGCATCTTTGTTTGAAGTTCCGCTGCTCCGTCTTGATATGGGCAGACTTATGGGAAAATATGTAGGCGAATCCGAAAGAAATATGAGAAACGCGATAAGACTTGCGGAAGCGATTTCACCGTGCGTACTCTGGATAGATGAACTTGAAAAGGCTTTTGCAGGGATCGGAAGTCAGAACAGCAATGAAGTTACTACTCGTCTTTTTGGTACGTTCCTCACATGGATGCAGGAAAAAACAAGTCCTGCTTTTGTCCTTGCAACAGCTAATGACATAACCAGAATGCCGCCGGAACTTCTCAGAAAAGGGCGTTTTGATGAGATATTCTTTGTTGATCTGCCAAATCCGGAAGAACGCAGGAAAATTTTTGAAGTACATATCAGAAAACGCCGACCGAATGATCTGCCGAATATTGATGTAAAAAAACTTGTAAGCATTACAGACGGATACAGCGGCGCGGACATTGAGGGCGTTGTAAGAGATGGTATAGAAAATGCTTTCTGCGATGATGAACTGTCTGTAACAACAAAGTACATAGAGGATGCCATAAATTCTACAACTCCGCTTAAAAAGATCATGAAAGACGATCTTGACAAAATGAAAGAAGAATACAAAAAGCGCAATCTTAAAAATGCAACAAAAAACTGATCATATTTAAAAAGGAGTAATTTATATGGAAAAAAATTTTGTAGGACTTGTAACAGATTTTGTCGGTGATTTCCTTGATAATGAAGATAACTCCTCAAACGTGGGAAACTGGCTCAGCGGAGCAATGACAAAATTTATGCCGGAAATGTCCGCAGATGAAGCATCGAAAAACAGCAAAACAATAGTCGATACAGTAAGAAATCTTAATGATAAATTGCGTTCCGTGCAACAGGCAGTTAGTCCGCAAAGCTGGTTCAGAGAAGAATTCAATGAACTAACGCAAAATTGTTCAATTGCTGAAAAGGGGAAAATGCTTTCGCAAGCGTTCAACGGTCTTTCAGAAGCGGAAAGCAATTTTACCGGAGAAACTGCTGAAACAGCAGGGGAAATTCCGGACGATGCGTGGAATAATTTTACATTAATGCAAATGGCATCTGATGTTGTAAAGAAATCAGGGAAAGTTGCCCTTGAATCACTTGCATCACATTCAACCGATGCTATTCAGCAAACCGTTGAGGGCGTTATTCCGATGGAGAAAATAAAAAACACGCTGACAACATCTTCTATCGGAACAGCCGTTGATACAGGTGTAAAATGTGCGGCATCCGGAGCGGCGTTGATTGCGCAAAAGAAAGGTTGGTTAAAGAATTTTATTCCTGCCGATGCAGGCGTTCAGGAGATAGCAAACATAGCTGTCGGAGCAGTGGAGAATGTAAAAATATTTCTTTCAGTCGGTTCGGGTAATTGCTCAACAGAGGAAGCGATCGACAGAGTACAAAGGAACTTTATTGCAAGGACGGTCGATTTTCTTGCTGTATCATCTCCGTCAATAGGCAGAAAAATAGGTTCTGTATTCGGACCTCACGGAGCTGTAATAGGTGAGGCAATAGGCCGAGGGGTAAGTTTCCTTGCTAAAACAGATGCTCGTGAATTTTTTGAAAAAGGTTTAAATAAGGTTTGCACAGGTGCAAGAAATCTTGTATCAAAAGGAAAAGCTGCCGTTAAGGCGGGTGTAAACAAAGTAAAAAATGCTTTCAAATCATTGTTTAGTTAAAAAAGGAGTGTTTTATTATGGCAAAACGAGTAAAATTCCCTCTTAATATGGGAAACGATATAATGGTTCGTGACATTGATGAACTAAAATCAAATTACAACGCTGAAAAAGTGACAGAGTATTTTCTTAACGGCAAACTTCTCACATGGCTTGAGGATAGGTATTATGACGTGGAAGCTGAACAAGTAAAGGCACTTGCGGACAGTTCCGGGAATGATCCTGCTGCCGGACTTGGCAGAATATTCGGTATTGAAGTAGAAAGTGACATAGACGTTGAAATGCTTAAGATCCGCAATGAAAGGCTTGCAAAACTCCGAGAGATAACAAGTGATGATGAGATTATCAGCAATGTTGACCTCGTGGCATTCGATCAGGAAGAACTGGGCGATCTGCTTGACGAGGAAAAGCAAACAATTTATCTTTGCGGGGATAAATTCAGACTTCCGCAAAGTGTGAACAATATCAGATACATAGGCGTAAATTCTCCGATAATAACTATCAGCGGAGATGATGAGATCAACCTCGAAGAAATCGGTATCACTATTGAAAAGTGCATATTTTCGGAGGATACACAAGCAAGATTGAAAAAGCAGATTGCTGTTCAAAAACCAATTGGTATATGGCGTGATGGCGATTTTGAATTTGAATATATAGATGATAAACTTTGCCTAAAAAAATACTTAGGTAAAGATGAAGCGGTTAAAATCCCTGATAATGTAAGTATAATTGGAGAACGTGCATTTGAACGTACAAATGTTTATACAGTTATTATCCCTGATAGTGTATATGAGATAGAAGGATTGGCATTTGCAAATACTAAACTTAAGAGTATAATTATTCCGGACAGCGTAACTTCTATTGGCTATAGTGCATTTATGTGTTCAGAAATTAAGGATATAAAATTGCCTTGTGGCTTAACTAAAATAAGTAATGGACTTTTTTATGAATCAAGCCTTGAAAATATAAGTATTCCGGAAACTGTAATTGAAATTGGAGAAGAAGCGTTTGAAGGAACAAATATCAAGACTATAGAATTGCCATATGGCATAACTAAAATAAACCGATACCTTTTTTTAGGTCAAGTCTTGAAAACATAAAAATTCCGGAAACGGTAACTGAAATTAAGGCGTGTGCATTTGCAGATACGAAAATTGAGAATATAGAGTTACCAAATAGTCTAATTAAAATAGGAGAAAGTGCATTTAGTGGTTGTTTATTAAAGAACGTCAATATTCCGGAAAATGTAACTGAAATTGATGCCCAAGCATTTGGTTCGTGCGAATTGGAAAGCATTAATCTTCCTGATAATATTAAATGGGTCGATCCCACTGCTTTAGATTTTGCTTTCAATTTTACAACTTATACAAATGATGGGGAAATTTATTATCGCGGTAATATATATGATCAATATGACATATTTGATGCAATAGAAGAAGCTAACGAGGATACAGAAGCAATATTGAAAACACAAACTGCTATTCAGGAGGAAATAGCTGCTTTTTATGATAGTACAGAGTATGATGATATTCCGGTTGCAGATGAAATGGATTTTGAGTTTGAATATATAGATGGTAAACTTTGTCTTAAAAAATATTTAGGTAAAGATGAAATAGTTAAGATCCCTAATAAGGTAAATATAATTGGGGAACAGGCGTTTGTTGAAACAAAAGTGATTTCAGTTATTATTCCTGATAGCGTAACTGAAATAGGGGGAGCTGCGTTTGCAAATACTAAACTTAATAGTATAATTATTCCTGAAAGTGTGGCTTCTATTGGTATGTACGCATTTGCATATACAAATATTAAGAATATAAGATTACCTTATGGCTTAACTAAAATAAGTGAAGGACTTTTTTATGATTCATGCCTTGAAAGAATAATTATTCCGGAAACAGTAACCGAAATTGAAGATAGTGCTTTTGAAAAAACAAAAATCAAGATTATAGAATTGCCCTATGGCATAACTAAAATTAGTCGATCCCTTTTTTGCGATTCAAGTCTTGAAAGCATAAAAATTCCGGATACTGTAACTGAAATTGAGGAGAATGCCTTTTATAACACAAGAATTAAAACTATAGAATTGCCTTATGGTATAACCAAAATAAGCAGGTGCCTTTTTCAACATTCAAGTCTTAAAAGTATAACTATTCCGGAAACTGTAATTGGAATTGAAAACTATGCGCTTGATTGTTCATTAAAAAGTGTAAATCTTCCGGATGGTATTGAGTGGATTGGCGAGTTGACCTTCGCTGTTTCATCAATTAACACAGAAATAATTTATCTTGGTAATGTATATGATATGAATACTATATGTAACGTAATACCAATAAATCATGAATTAGATAATTATAATTATTAAAAAAGCCTATTAAAGGAGTGTTTCCTGTGGCAAAACGAGTAAAATTCCCTCTTGATATGGGAAATGAGATAATGGTTCGTGACATTGACGAACTGAAAGCAAACTATAATGCAGAAAAGGTGACAGAGTATTTTCTTAATGGCAAACTTCTCACTTGGCTTGAGGACAGATATTATGACGAGGAAGCTGCACAAGTAAAGTCACTCGCGGACAGTTCCGAGAATGATCCTGCTGTCGGACTTGGAAGAATATTCGGTATTGAGATAAGCAGCGAAATTGACGTTGAAATGCTGAAGAACCGCGCCGAAAGGCTCGCAAAACTCCGAGAGATAACAAGTGATGATGAGATCATCAGCAATGTTGACCTCGTGGCATTCGATCAAGAAGAACTGAGTGATCTGCTTGATGAGGAAAAGCAGACAATTTACCTTTGCGGAGATAAATTCAGACTTCCGATCAGTGTGAAAAATGTAAGATATATAGGCGTAAATTCTCCTACAATAACTATCAGCGGAAACGAAGAAATTGACCTTGAAGAAATCGGTATCACCATTGAAAAGTGTACATTTTCGGAAGATACACAAGCAAGATTGAAAGAACAAGCTGTCACTAAGGCACAAACCGCACGAAAACAATACGAAAATTCTTCTGAAAGTGTATGGCATGATTTCATTCCATATACAGACGAAAAAAATTTTATATTTGAATATAAAGATGATAAACTTTGCCTTAAAAAGTATGTTGGCAGAGATGAAATAGTTAAAATTCCGGATAACGTAAATATAATCGGGGAAGAAGCATTTAAAGAAGCAAAAGCTGTTTTTGTGATAATTCCTGATAGTGTATCTGAAATAGATGAAGATGCGTTTATTCATTCTAATCTTAAAATTATAATTATTCCTGACAGTGTGACTTATATTGGTCGGTGCGCATTTATGGATTCAAAAATTAAGAATATAAAATTGCCGTATGGCTTAACAAAAATAAATAACAGTCTTTTTTATGACTCAAGCCTTGAAAATATAATTATTCCGGATACTGTAACTGAAATTGAAGAAGCAGCGTTTCAAGGGACAAAAATCAAGACTATAGAGTTGCCTTATGGCATAACTAAAATAAGTCGATATCTTTTTGATAATTCAAGTCTTGAAAGCATAAAAATTCCGGAAACGGTAATTGAAATTGAAGAATCTGCATTTTTTGGTACGAAAATTAAAAATATAGAGTTACCAAATAGTATAATTAAAATTGGAGATAGGGCGTTTAGTTGTTGTTATCATTTAAAAAACATAAATATTCCGGAAAATGTAATTGAAATTGATGACTGGGCGTTTAATGTGACACCATTAGAAAGCATAAATCTTCCCGACGGTATAAAAAGAATTGGTTCGTATGTTTTTAGTTCCGCAGAAACAAAAGTAATTTATCGTGGTAAAGTTTATGACGTGAACAGCATAGGTAATACAATAAGAGAAAATCAACAGTGATACTTAAAATCATTAAAAACCAAAGGAGTGTTTCCGGTGGCAAAACGAGTAAAATTCCCTCTTGATATGGGAAATGAGATAATGGTTCGCGACATTGATGAGCTTAAAGCAAACTACAATGCGGAAAAGGTGACAGAGTATTTTCTTAACGGTAAACTTCTCATATGGCTTGAGGACAGATATTATGATGAGGAAGCTGCACAAGTAAAGTCACTTGCGGTCAGTTCCGGGAATGATCCTGCTGTCGGACTTGGAAGAATATTCGGTATTGAGATAAGCGGAGAAATTAACGTTGAAATGTTGAAGATCCGCAATGAAAGGCTTGCAAAACTCCGGGAGATAACAAGCGATGATGAGATCATAAGCAATGTTGACCTTGTGGCATTCGATCAGGAAGAACTGAGCGACTTGCTTGACGAAAAAAAGCAAACAATTTATCTTTTCGGAGATAAATTCAGACTTCCGATCAGTGTGAAAAATGTAAGATATATAGGCGTAAATTCTCCTACAATAACTATCAGCGGAAACGAAGAAATTGACCTTGAAGAAATCGGTATTACCATTGAAAAGTGTACATTTTCGGAAGATACACAAGCAAGATTGAAAAAGCAAAATATTACTCAGGAGAAAACGGTTGTTTCTTATGTGAATACAGAGTATGATGATATTCCGGTTGCAGATGAAAATGATTTTTATTTTGAATATAGAGGTGATAAACTTCGCCTTAAAAGGTATGTTGGTAATTGTAAGTTAGTAAGAATTCCGGATAAAGTAAATATAATTGCACAAGGTTCATTTGTGCATACAAAAGCCCGTTTAGTTATCATTCCTGATAGCGTAACTGAAATCGAAAATTCTGCATTTGGATATTCAAACATTAAAAATATAAAATTACCTTATGGTTTAACCAAAATTGGTAGAAATTTTTTTAATGATTCAAAACTTGAAATTATAAATATTCCGGAAACTGTAACTGAAATCGAAATGTATGCTTTCGCTAATTGTCCATTAAAAATTATAAATCTTCCTGATGGCATAAAAAAACTTGACGATACTGCTTTCTATGGTATGGCGAATCCGGCAATTTTATATCATGGCAAAATGTATGATAAACACAGTATATATAAGGCAATAGAAAAGAGTCCGGCAAATTATGTAACAAATTATGCAGCCAAAAACACAATAAATATGTTTATGGAATATTTATTAAAAAATTAAAGGAGTGTTTCCTGTGGCAAAACGAGTAAAATTCCCTCTTGATATGGGAAATGAGATAATGGTTCGTGACATTGACGAACTGAAAGCAAACTATAATGCAGAAAAAGTGACAGAGTATTTTCTTAATGGCAAACTTCTCACTTGGCTTGAGGACAGATATTATGATGAGGAAGCTGCACAGGTAAAGGCACTTGCGGACAGTTCCGGGAATGATCCTGCTGTCGGACTTGGAAGAATATTCGGTATTGAGATAAGTGGTGACATAGACGTTGAAATGTTGAAGATCCGCAATGAAAGGCTTGCAAAACTCCGGGAGATAACAAGCGATGATGAGATCATAAGCAATGTTGACCTTGTGGCATTCGATCAGGAAGAACTGAGCGACTTACTTGATGAGGAAAAGAAAACAATTTATCTTTGCGGAGATAAATTCAGGCTTCCGATCAGTGTTAAAAATATCAGATACATAGGCGTAAATTCTCCGATAATAACTATCAGCGGAAACGAAGAAATTGACCTTGAAGAAATCGGTATCACCATTGAAAAGTGTATATTTTCGGAAGATACACAAGCAAGATTGACAAAACAAAATGTTGATCAGGCACAAACTGCACGAAAACAATCCGGAAATTCTTCCGAAAGCGTATGGTATGATATGATTCCGTGTACGAATGAAAAGTATTTTACATTTGAAAACAAAAATAATAAGTTATATCTTACAGGTTATACCGGTGGGGAACAAATAATTAGAATCCCTGATGGGGTAAATGTAATCAAAGAAAATGCGTTTGCCAAAAAGGAAGTTGTTTTAGTTATTCTTCCTGACACAGTAACTGAGATCGAGGATAATGCGTTTGCTAATTCTAAACTTGAGAAAATAATTATTCCTGACAGTGTGGCTTCTATTGGTATGTACGCATTTGAACAAACAAAAATTAAGAATATAAAATTACCTTATGGTTTAACTAAAATAAGTGAAGGACTTTTTGAAAAATCACAACTTAAAAAAATAATTATTCCGGATACTGTAACCGAAATTGGAAACCGTGCGTTTTTAGATTGCCCATTAGAAAGTATAGATATTCCGTATACTGTAACCAAAATCGGAAGCCGCGCATTTGCAGGAACAAAAATTAAGAATATAGAATTGCCTTATGGCTTAACTAAAATAAGTGAGGGACTTTTTGAGGGTTCAGAACTTGAAAACATAAATATTCCGGAAACTGTAACCGAAATTGAAAAGGGCGCATTTATAGACTGTAAATTAATAAACATAAATCTTCCGAATAATATCAAAAATATCGAACGTGGCGTTTTTGGTTCAGGTAAAAAAATTTTTTACCGTGGAAATGTATATAATGCTAAAAACATATATGATGCAATAAAAGAAAATCAACAGTGATATTTTAAATCATAAAAAACCAAAAGGAGTGGTTTTATGAAAAGAGCAAATCTTAAATCACAAAAATTCTGCGCATTTTGCAAGAACTGGTACGATCCGACAAATTCCTATATCGAACCGGTTGAGCCGGAGTTTTCTATATGGAATTTTGATCAGTTCCAAAAAAATCATTGTATGAAACGCAGACATGAAGTAAGAGCCGATGAAAGATGTCAGTATTATGACTGCAAGATCAAATAAGGAGGTGTGATAACAATGTCTGAACTCTTTGATGAATTTATTCATGATGTAAAGGGACTCTATAATGATACCATGGCGGAAATAAAGGACGAACTTGACGAAATTGAAGCGCTCCCTGATGCAGAATGTGATGAATGTGACGATCCGGAGTATATGGAATCCGCTGTTGCAACAAGTCATTACAAGATCATTGCTTCGGCGATCAAGGGTGCAATGAAACTGGTCGGCGATAGTATCTTTAAAGCAGAAAAGGAGGATGAATAATTATGAGTGATAAAAATTATCTTAGTGACGATCAGAATTGGGACGAAATTTTTGAGGACGAAGATCAAAGTCTTGGAGAGACATTTTCAAAAATAAGTAAGTACTGGCACAATCTTCAAAAAGATATGCGAAAAGATATGAATGATGTTCTTGATGATAATGAATATCACGCATTCCTTGAAGATCTGAAAAGCGATCCCGATACCGTTAAATATGCAAGTGATCTTAAAAAAATGCGCGCTATTTCAAAAGCAGCCGATAAGGCTGTAAGCGTGATCGGAAAGTGTATTGACGGCGCAGCAGCACTGCTTAACGCAAAAAACTGAATTTTATATGTAAATAAGCAGTGTATCGCCCTTAGCGTGGTATTGGTATTGTATGACATAGCTATATTCTGTATAGACAACATATGAAAAAGTTCCGTTGTACATTATCAGTTATATACAACGGAACTTTTCAGAATAACGTATTATCGGCTTTATCATACTCCCAAACATATGGAACGAAAGAATAAATATTGCAACTGACCATTACAGCAGAGTACGAACTGCTATATTGGTAAGAAGCTACGATTTGTTATCTTATAGATTATTTGAGGAAGAAACGCAGCGATACAGAACAACGGACTACCACTGGGAAGTGAACGATAACGGTAACCTTATAGGATTAGATCATAATGAACATATATGTTTTACATGGCAGCCGCACGGTTCACAATTTACTATACATACCGATGTTCCCGAAGAAGCGATCAGATTTCGTGTAAAACAGCCACCCACGTTACAAAAAAGTGATGTGCTTAAAGGAATAGATTTTGATGATAGCTGGATAACTATTGTAGAGTAACGTATTGTATCGAGCATATAAATTATATATATAGCCGCCCATCGGCTATATATTTTTACCCTCTCAATTCACAAAAATTCCACATAAAATTTATAAAAAGTTCAGGCGCGGCACTTATTATATATTTTGTTTCCGATTTATTAACTTCACAGTAAATAAGCACTCATAGCGTGTCATAAAAGACGTTTAACAACAATAACGAACCAATTTTCCGTGACTGTTGTTCATAATCTCAAAAAATTCCGTTGTGATATAATAAGAACAACGGAAGAAATCAGGAAAGGAAAATGGGAAATGAAGCGGAAAAGATGTGTTTGTTTTGCTATGTGTGCGATGATGTTTTTGTCAGGCTGCGTAATGCAGACAAGTGAGGAAACGGGACTGACAGCGGAAGAAAGGGAACGGAACGCCGTCAGGAGTTGGTTTGAAAATGATATTTCCGATGAAGATGAATTTACCGATCTTGCCGACTATCAGTATTATGCGAGAACGATCGGACTTGAAAAGGACGGACTTCTTGCACCGGAAATGTGGGAAATATATTATTCCGAGAATATCAATATCAACAAAGAAATTGACGGCAGTGCCATTTATCTGATACGCCTTGATCCCGATAAACTCCTTGAAATATGGGCAGGAAATAACGATATGACCGCAGAGGAAGTGTGTTCGGCTCTGGGAGTTACCCGTGATGAACTCTATTACAATTTCGGATCACGGCAACAGCATTTACTTTTTATGAGCAAAAAGAACAGAAAGTAAGACATCAGGGTTAAGAGAAGCCTTAAATC
>CANRFB010000054.1 GCA_947629785.1 uncultured Clostridia bacterium
CAGATCTTTTATTAGACACAAAAAGCATTATTCCGCTAAGTTCCATCAGAATCAACGCTCTTAAGTTGATGACATTGGCCACGAGGGGGAGAACCTAAAAGGAAAGGGGAAAACCACCGCGTCCCTATCAAGTTTCTGGTTTGCCCCTTTCCTTTTTGGTGCTTCCCCTCGTTCATCGAATAACTAAGAAGTTATTGCTATTATAGCAAATTTGACAAATTTTATATTTTGTAATTTAAAAGCAACAAATTATTAAATATTTATTTACTCGTTGAAATACCGTGAACAATAAACCCTCTTTGCAATATCCACCGTTTCTTTTGCGTCATTGGCGTAGAAATCCGCCCCTATCTTCTCCGCATATTCGGGCGTGAGAACAGCGCCGCCCACGACTATTTTGCAGTTAACGTTGTTTTCATGGAGAAGCCGCACTGTTTCCTCCATGGAAGCAAGAGTCGTCGTCATAAGCGCGGAAAGTCCCACAAGCCGCACGTCATGTTTCACCGCCGCGTCAAGAACATTTTCGGGCGGAACATCTTTTCCAAGGTCTATCACTTCAAAACCGTAATTTTCCAGCAGGACTTTTACTATATTCTTGCCTATGTCGTGAATGTCGCCCTTTACCGTGGCAAGAACGACCTTTCCCTTGCTTACGCCGCCTGCGCCTGTTTTGCCGAGATGTTCCTTTATGACTTCAAAAGCCGCCTGCGCCGCTCCTGCCGACATTATCAGCTGCGGAAGGAATATTTTCCCCTTTTCAAACTCCGCTCCCGCTTTGTCAAGGGCGGGAATAAGCATATTATCCACTATTTCCATGGTGTCATTGGTTTTCAGAAGTTCGCGGGTAATTTTCGCGCTTTCCGATTTCAAGCCGTTTTCGATAGCATAGGGCAGACCGTCGGAAACCGTCTGCTTTTCAACGGGCGCGGAACTGTTCGCCGCCACCGTAAAACTGCTTCCCGAATACGCCGCTATAAAATCCGCGGAATTACTGTCAATATTTGTCAGCAATTTGTAAGCCCGAACCGCTCCCGTCATAAGTGCGGCGTTGGGATTTATAATAGGCAGGTCAAGACCGTTGGTCAAAGCCATTTGCAGGAAGCAGCTGTTCACAAGTTCGCGGTTCGGAAGTCCGAAAGAAATGTTTGAAACTCCCAGAACGGTTTTAAGCCCCAGTTCGGTTTTTACCCTGTGAAGCGCCTTGACGGTCTCCATGACCGCCTCCTGTTCGGCGGAAGCGGTAAGGGTCAGGCAGTCGATGAAAACGTCCTGACGGGGGATTCCCATTTTCAGCGCACGGTCGAGAATTTTCTCTGCAATTTTAAAACGCCCCTCGGCGGTCTTGGGAATGCCGTTCTCGTCAAGGGTAAGTCCAACCACAGCCGCGCCGTACTTTTTCACAAGGGGAAGTATGGTATTCAGGGAGTTTTCCTCGCCGTTGACGGAATTTACAATAGGCTTGCCGTTATAAACCCGCAGAGCCGCTTCTAAAACGTCGGGGCGTGTGGAATCAAGCTGCAAAGGCAGTTCCGAAACGCTTTGCAGCGCCTTTACAACATGAACCATCATTTCCTTTTCGTCAATTTCGGGAAGTCCCACATTCACGTCCAGAATATCCGCGCCCGCGTTTATCTGTTCCATAGCCTGACCGATGATATAATCGGTATCGCCCCGCCGCAGCGCTTCCTTGAAAAGCTTTTTGCCCGTAGGATTTATTCTTTCGCCGATTATCCGCGGCTGGTCTATTACAACCGTCTTGACCGGGGTGCAGACCGCCGCCTGTGAAAATTTCCCCTGCGGGGTGTATTTTTCGCCTGAAAATTTTTCGGCGGTGCGCTTTATGAATTCGGGGTTCGTTCCGCAGCAGCCGCCTGCTATTTTAACGCCGTACTTTATAAGTTTTGCCATGCTTTCTGCGAAATCTTCCGCAGTCAGGTCGTACTTATTCGTGACAGGGTCGGGAAGTCCTGCGTTGGGTTTTACAACTATCGGAAGTTCCGTCCAATGGGAAAGTTCCGCGATAACGGGTTCAAGTTCTTCAGGACCGAGGGAACAGTTCACGCCTATTGCGTCCGCGCCAAGCCCCGTCAGGGTAAGCGCAGTTGACGGCACGGAACAGCCCGTAAAAGTCCGCATATTTTCCTCAAATGTCATGGTGCAGATAACGGGCAGGTCACTGTTTTCCTTTACCGCAAGCAGAGCGGCTTTTGCTTCGTAAAGGTCGCTCATAGTCTCTATAACGGCTATATCGGCTTCCTTTGCCGCTATCACCTGTTCTTTGAAAACTTCATACGCTTCCTCAAAGGACAACGCGCCTGTGGGTTCGAGAAGTTTCCCTACAGGTCCTATATCCAGAGCCGCAAGAACATTTCCGCCGCAGGCTTTTTTTGCGATTTTCAGAGCCGCGGAAATTATTTCGCCCACGCTGTGCCCCGTTCCCTCCAATTTGAAACGGTTACAGCCGAATGTGTTTGCATAGACTATCTGCGAACCCGCAGCTATATATTCCCTGTGAATTTCCTCTATCATTTCGGGAGAATTTATATTCAGCATTTCGGGAATATCCCCCGTGCGCAGTCCCCGAGCCTGAAGCATGGTACCCATTCCCCCGTCAAGGAAAACAAACTCGTTATCCGCTAACAGACGGCGGAATCTTTCTTTTTTATCCATTACAGTGACCTCCCGATTTCCTGAAATTGCATTTATCCCGCATATTACAGCCGCCGCAGCCTTTGCGGGAATCGTTCACCGGCGTTTCCGAAACGCCTATAACGGCGGTGACGGATTTTGTGGGCGTTAAAAGCCCGCCCTCCGTGAGGAAAACTCCCACCCGCCTTGAAGCGTTCACCGCGGCGAGGAAATCCCCCTGACATTCAAGGGGAAAATCCCCATACCCCGGCGAAAATCTCCATGTAAGATTCTGAAACCGTCCGCGGATTTCTTCTTCCGCAAAATCGCAGACCTGTTCAATCGCCGCGGAAGCGAGACTGTCGGTAATAACGGCTTTTGCCATATCTTCCGCCTGAAATTTCCTGATAAGCCTGTCCGCGCCCTCGCCCAGAGTTGCGCACAAAAGAACAGCGCCGCAGCACCCTCCAAGATGTGCGGCAATATCATTTCCCGAAAGTATAAGTTTGTGTCCCGAAAGTATCACGCATTTCTCGGAAAATTTTTCTATTTCCGCAAATATCCAATGAAATTTCGGCGTGATACATTCAAGAAGAAGCCGCTCGCATTCCTCCGCCGCCTGTAAAACATTCTGCGGCGGCTCGCCTTTTATTCCCATATACCGGAACGCTTCTTTGCGGTCAAGTTTTTCCAATTTTATCATATAAAAGCCTTTACAAAATGTGATAATAGGGGCAGATGTCCTCAAAATGCCCGTCTTTCATGCGGAATCCCCGTGGGATAGTTCCCAGCTGAACAAACCCAAGCCGTTCATACAGATGTCTTGCATGGATATTTGAAGCCACAACAGCGTTGAACTGCAATATTTCAAAGCCTTTTTCCCTGCCCTTTCCGAGACAGTCGGAAACAAGCATTTCCCCGATGTGCAGACCGCGTTTATCCGAACGCACCGCATAGCTTGCGTTGCAGATATGTCCGCAGCGCCCCACATTATTCGGGTGGAGAATGTACAATCCGAGAATATCGCCGTTTTCGGTATCTTCCGCCACTCCGCAGTAAGTCTGCGAATCAAAAAATTCTTTCCCCGAGATCCCGTCAAGAAGTTCTTCCTGCGGAAATGCAATTCCCTCCTCAACGACTTCGTTCCAGATACGAACCATTCCGGGAATGTCGCGATTCTCATATGAACGTATTATAATTTTCAGAATTATCCCGCCTTTTAAAGAAGTGTCCTGATACTTTCGCTTATTTTCCGCGCAACGTATGGATTATTCATTGTATACAAATGGATCCCGTCCACGCCGCTTGAAATAAGATCTACTATCTGATCAACGGCATAAGCGATACCCGCGTCACGCAAAGCTTCGGGGTTGTTTTCGTATCTCTGCATCATTTTGGTAAACTTTGGCGGCAGGCTTGCCCCGCACATGGAAACCATGCGTTCTATCTGCTTCTTATTTGTAACGGGCATTATCCCTGCTTCTACGGGGACGTTTACCCCTGCAATTTCAAGCAGTTCGCGGAATCTGTGAAAAACGTCATTGTCAAAGAACAGCTGTGAAATGCAGTGTTCCGCGCCCGCTTCCACCTTTATTTTAAGATGGTTTATATCCCTTGCAAGAGTTTCCGCTTCCATATGCCCCTCGGGATAGCAAGCGGCGGCAACGTCAAAATTTCCGTTTTCTTTTATGAATTTTGTCAGGTCGCTTGCATATTCAAAATCGTGGAGTCTGGGAACGTCGGGGTTAATATCCCCACGCAGGGCAAGGATATTTTCCACGCCGCATTTCCCGAACTGCTCAAGATGTTCAAGAATATCCTGTTTCGTATAGTAAACGCAGGTCAGGTGGGCGCAGGAAGTTATCCCGAGGTCGTTCTGAATATAAGAAGCTATCTTAACGGTATTGCTTTCCGCGGCGCTGTGACCGGTCGTTCCTCCCGCGCCGCAGGTGACGCTTATAAAATCGGGGGAAAGGTCTTTCAGTTCGCCGAGGGCGGAATAAATCGTTTCAATGGGGCTTGTTTTTTTCGGCGGGAAAACCTCAAAGGAGAACACGGTTTTCCCTTTTCCGAAAAGCTGAGAAATTTTCATTTAGCAGATTCCTTTCTTTACTGGTCGTTCCTGCTTGTTCTGAACGGGGCAAGCGGGATTCCGTTCTTTGAGAACACGGTGACTTCGCCGTAATTTGTCCAGTTATATCTTGCGTAAACAGGCGCGGGAACTTCCTTGGAAGAAATGAAAATTTTATCGCCGCGTATTTCCGCGTCGGCTTGAACGTACTTCTTATCCCTGCCTGCAATTTCAAATCCGACAGCCTTGCCGCCCTTTATTTCAAAGCCGTCTTTTGAATGTTCAAAACTCAACAGCATACCGCCGTCCTGATAAACAAATGACTTATAAATCGCGCCGTAAGCCTCGTCCGCGGAAATTTTCCCGTAAACGTGGTAAAGCGCCTGCAAAGCAAGTCTTTCGCCGACGGGCTCTTTATCAACGGGGTGGATATTTCCGTATTCGCCGCGGTCAAGAATTACTGCAATTCCCGTATTCTGCGTAGTCTGATGGACGCGCATCTGTGCTTCGCGAATTTTGCACCAATGTTTATAGTCGGGTTCGTCCCTGTTCATAAACATAGGCAGCTGCACGAACAGGAACGGCAGGGAATCGTCCTCCCAGTCGCTTCGCCACTGTTCGATAAGTATCTTGAACAGTTTATAATACATATCGGGCTTATGGTCGTCGCTTTCGCCCTGATAGTACAAGAATCCCGCCAATGTATAGGGGCAGATCCTTTTAAGCATGGTTTCATAAAGACCGCTTGCCCTGAACGGGGATTTTGGACCGAGGGGCTCGGGCCAGCGCGTAGGACCTGCATAGGCAAGGGCTTCTTCCCAAGTGCCCTCGGGATTTTTGGCGTAGAACTCGTTCTTTTTCGGTTCCCATTCGTTGTACCATTCTTCATAATCTTTCAGTTCCGCAAGGTACCGTTCAAAGGTCTTGCCCTCCATAGCCTTGTCGTACTCGTCAACATAGGTTTTTGTGTCAACGTCCTTTTCAAGAAGCTGTCTGCTTGTCCATGCAGAAGCAGAAGTTCCGCCCCAGTTGCAGCCGATAACTCCCACGGTAACGCCTAATTCCGCGGAAAGTTTCCTTGCGAAATAATACCCCACGGCGGAGTAATTCGCCGCCGTATCGGGAGAAGCTATCGTCCAGCAGCCGTTCCTCTCCGCAAAGTTATAGTAGTCGTCTATGTAGGCAATTTTCTGTGTATAGTAATATCTGACGTTCACGTCCTTTATATTTTTAAGAACTTCCCTGCCGTTCAGGGCGTTCTGGAGTTCCAGTTCCATATTTGACTGACCGCCCGCAAGCCATACTTCGCCTATCATGACGTCGTGGAAAACAATTTCCGCGCCGCTGCTGTCGCTGACTTTCAGTTCATAAGGACCGCCCGCTTCAACAGGCGGCAGGACTAATGCCCACTTGCCGTCCTCGGCGGTAGTTTTTGCGGAATTCCCGCAAAGCTCGGCGGTAATTTCAATGCCGTTATAGGCGCTTCCCCAGATATTGATATTTTTGTTCCTCTGCAAAACCATATGGTCGCTAAAGACAGCCGCAAGATTAAAACAAGCCATAACAAGACCTCCGATAAAAAGTATACTTCTATTATACACCAATCTTTCAATAAAATCAAGCCTTTTTTGCAGGCTGAGCTGCACGCTTTCAGGCAAGGCTGAGCCTTGACCCTTTCAGGCTTTATTTAGTGATTTCCCGCTTATGTATATTGTGAGACAGAGCAAAGCTAAATTTAAACATGGCATTGTATGGCACTGTTTCAGAGTTGAGAGTGGAGAGTTGAGAGTTGAGATACTGACGTAACTTCTCAAATTGCTTTTCTATGAAAAGTATAGTACGTATTTTATAGAAATTTTACAGTGCAGCAAAATACGATTTATTTCTGTTTTGCAGTTGTAAATTTGTTAAAATCAAATTAAAAACTTTTCACAAAACTAAAACAGAATACTTAAAAATTCTGTCAACATCTTAACTCTTAACTCTCAACTCTCAACTCTTAAAAAAGAGGGCATTGTATGGCACTATTTTTATGTGTTATATTTATAATGGAAAATTTGATAATCATAAGCGGATTAAAAATCTCAACTCTTAACTCTCAACTCTATAAAAGGGCATTGTATGGCACTGTTTTTATGTGTTATATTTATAATGGAAAGTTTGAGAATTAAGCAGGCTGAACCTGCTATAAACTTTTAGAAAGGAGTTAATTATTACGAAAAGAAAGAAATATACAGACCCGAACGAAATGCAGAAAGCAATTGACGCGTATTTCAAGGACTGCGAAGGCACTGTTAAAACCGATGAAAACGGCGAGCCCGTTCTTGACAAAAACGGCGATATTATTATTACCGGCGCGCACCCGCCGACCATTACGGGGCTTGCGCTTAGTCTGGGTTTCGGGTCAAGACAGGCGCTTCTGAATTATCAGTCGCGCTCGGAAACTTTTGAGGATATTATTTCGATTGCAAAATTAAAATGCGAGGAATACGCGGAGCGTCATCTTTATGACAAGTATTATTACGGCGCAAAATATTCCCTCGAAAATAATTTCAAGGGCTGGGGAAGATCAGCTGTCGCTGCGGAGAAAAACAACGAGCTTTCAAAACTTTATGATGCGATTTCCAAGCCCGATGAGGAGGAAAATTAATGACATTTTCCGTGCTTTCCCCCAAGCAGAAAATTATTTTCAAATGGTGCTACAATTCGGACAAAACCGCAATTATATGTGACGGCGCTGTAAGAAGCGGGAAAACCGTCTGCATGATAACATCGTTTATTTTATGGGCAATGAAATGTTTCAACGGCGGGATTTTCGGGATATGCGGGAAAACAGTCCGTTCCGTCGAGAGAAATATAATTTCGCCGCTTATGGATATTGCGGATATAAACGCATATTTCAAGGTAAATTACCTGCGTTCGCGGAATCTTCTCACTGTGGAAAATTGCGGCGTAAAAAACAGCTTTTACATTTTCGGCGGCAGGGACGAAAGCAGTTATATGCTTATTCAAGGGATAACGCTTTCGGGCGTACTTTTTGACGAAGTTGCGTTGATGCCCCGTTCCTTTGTGGAACAGGCGATAACCCGAACGCTTTCGGTGGAAAATGCAAAACTCTGGTTCAACTGCAACCCGGACAATCAATTTCACTGGTTCTACAATGAATGGATAAAAAAAGCAGATGAGAAAAACGCGCTTCATCTGCATTTTTTAATGTCGGATAATCCCATTCTCACGAAAAAACAGCTTGAAAATGCGGAACGGCAGTTTACGGGAGTTTTTCACGACCGCTACATAAAAGGCTTATGGATCTCGGCGGAAGGCGTTATTTACAAGGATTTTGCGGACAACACCGAACGCTATATTCTCGATAAATTTCCCGATGATATAATTCAGTGCAATATCGGGTTTGATTTCGGCGGGAACGGTTCGGCGCACGCGGGGATATGCACGGGATTTTCAAAACGTTTGCAGAAAGTGATAATTTTAGAAGAATTTTATCTGAAAGAAATCGTTTCGCCCGCGCGTCTGGAAAGCGAAATAATTAATTTCGTGCGGAAATGTCAAAGCAGATTCCCCGTATTTGACGGATATTTTGATTCTGCCGAAACAACTCTTATAAAAGGCTTGAAAACAGCTTTTGCAAAGGAGCGCATGAGTTTCAATATCCACAACGCGCGGAAATCCCCTATCACCGACAGAATTTCATTTACAAATCTGATAATGTCGCAGGGCAGATTTTTCATTATGAAAAATTGCAGACACGTTATTGAAGCATTCCGTTCGGCGGTCTGGGACAGCAAGTCCCCCTGCGACAAACGTCTTGATGACGGGAATTACAACATTGACAGTCTGGACGCTTTTGAATACAGCATTGAACCGATGATAAACGACCTTATAGAGAGTTGAGAGTGGAGAGTTAAGAGTTGAGTTATTGACATAAACCGTCAGTGTTCTTTTCTTCGCTTAATGCAATGCGAGAATAAAGTGTTAAGATTTTGTCGTTTTCTTTAATTTGAGAGTATAAAGTTAAAACGTTATCTCAACTCTCAACTCTGCAAATAGGCTCAGCCTGCTCTCAACTCTTAACTCTCAACTCTATTGAGGCTCTCAACTCTATTGAAAGGATATGATAAAATGAGTATTATTTCAAATGCAAAACGGGCATACGGTAAAGCCGTTCCCGAACTTGGTAATTTTTATAACCGCATTTCACTCTGGAATGCGGTGTTCGCAAATCGTCCGCCTTGGGCAAGGGTAAAGCGCAGCGGGCTGTTTTCATCGGGTGAAAGGGAAATGTCACGCATAGGCGCGGCGAAAGTTATCGCCGACGAATTTTCGCGGCTGACATTTTCCGAAAAAATCAACATTTCCGCCGCTGAACCATATCGGGAATACATAATGAAAACTCTTGACGGCAGCGGTTTTTGGAAACGTATGCCCGAATTCTTTTCCGCGGCTTACGCTCTCGGCGGCGGCGCCGTGAAAATTTACGCCGAAAACGGGAAGCCGAAAATCAATTATATTAACGCAGACCTGTTCGTTCCCCTTGCATGGGACGAGCGGGATATTACTTCGGGCGCGTTTGAAAGCCGCGTTTTTAAGGACGGATATTTCTACACGCTTTTTGACAGATATTTTCCCGATGAAAACGGCGGGTATTCCGTTGAACACAAACTTTTCCGCTCGGACAGCAAATATGATCCCGGGGAAATGTGTCCTTTAAACGAGCTTTGCGGAGAACTTCCCGAAACCGTTCATTACGATTCGGAAGTGCCGATGTTCAGGTATTTCAAACCCGCCGTAAGCAACAATTTCGACAGGTATTCGCCTTTGGGAATATCGGTATTTGACGGAACGCTTGACACTCTGAAAGCGTTAGATATTGCGTTTGACAGCTTTTCGCGGGAATTTATCCTCGGCAAAAAGCGGATCATCGTTCCGTCCTCCTGCATACGCACAATTGTGGATATTGATTCGGGACAGCCGAAACGTTATTTTGACGCAGACGATGAAGCTTATGTTGCGTTAAAATGCGACGATGAAAAGGAACTGAAAATTTCCGACAACACTGTGGAACTTCGCGTTGAGGAACACGTTACCGCCATAAATGCGCTTTTAAATATCCTGTGTTTCCAGACGGGGCTTTCATCGGGAACATTTTCTTTTGACGGCGCGCAGGGAATAAAGACCGCGACGGAAATAATATCTTCCGACAGCAAAACTGCCCGTGTCGCAGAAAGCAACAAGAACCTCGCGGCGGAATTTATTTCCGAAATTGCGGAAAGCATTATTGCGCTGGGAATTTCCCTCGGACAGCTTCCCGAAGCGGATAATTACGACATTTCCGTGTCGTTCCCCGACGGGATAATTATTGACGATAACACTAAAATAGACAATAATATCAAGCTTGTAAACGCGGGACTGCGTTCAAGAATTTCCGCAATAATGGACATTATCGGCTGTGATATTTCCGCCGCGGAAAAGGAAATTTCGCTGATAAATTCAGAAAATATCTTTGAGGAAAATGAAGTTCCCGAAAAGGCGTTAAGCGGTGCGCAGACGCAGGCGGTGCTTTCGGCGATAACAAAATACAAGTCGGGAGAATTCAGCATAAATCAGGCGGTAAGCATAATTTCCTCGGCGATGGGCATAAGTTCCGAAAAAGCCCGTCAGCTTGCGGAGGGAACGGAAAATTAAATATGTTTTCAAGCGTTTTGCATTTTGTAAAACGCTTTTATTTTTGCCCGAAACGTGTTTACGGCGTTAAACTGCACACGGAAATTTGTCCGGACAAAGGAGGTTTTTTTAATGGACAAAACGATTATTCCCGCCGAAAACGAAAACATCACGGCGGACAACGAACAGGACTCTGCGTCTGTTCGGGAAGAGAAAACTTTTTCTCAGAAAGAACTTGATGAAATAGTCAAAAGACGTCTTGAACGCGCTAAAAAGGATATGCCGTCCAAAGACGAAATTGACGAATTCAGACAATGGAAGGACGAACGCGCGTCCTTTGAGCAGAAAGCTCTGGAAAACATCGCGGCTGCAAACAGTGCGAGAGAAGCCGCCGAAAACGACAAGCGCGCTCTTGAAATTGTGGTTTCATGTATTTCAAAGGGCGTTGATCCCGCTTTTGCGGACGATGTAATTACCCTTGCGGAAAAATACGCTGTCGGCGATATTTCCGTTGACGCGGCTGTCGATTCGGTCATCGGCAAATATCCTATGTTCTGCGGAAAAAGCCGTCCCGTTCACGGTATTACCACAGGCATTCGCACTCAGGCTGAACCCGCTGCCATCACATCGGGCAAAGCAAACTTTATCAATGTGATAAAGCAAAATCAAGTAACAAGGCTGTAGCCTTGACCCGTTCAGGCTTTATTTTGTTATTTTCAACTTAGTACCCGGCGTGCATTAAGTAAGGTTTAATTTATAACATTTTTCCGCTTATATAGACAGAAAAATTTTTGTGAATTTAACTTTGCTTTATCTCACGGCAGGCAAAAATCTGAAAATATCAATACTTTGCCTGAAAGGGTGCAGGCTCAGCCTGCTTAATAATTAATTTTATGGGAGGAATTTATTTATGGCATTTTTAAAAGATGAGCTCCGCGGATTTGTTCCCAAGGAGCAGGCGGAAGAAATTATCCGCAAAGTTGCAAGAGGTTCAAGCGTTATAAGACTTTCAAGAGTCGAACCGATGCTTACGGACACCAAGAAGATCCCCGTTATGACAAGCGGCGCGGGCGCGTACTGGGTAGGCGAAGGACAGCGCATAAGCACTTCCGGCGCAAAGTGGATATTCCCCGAACTTCATGCAAAGAAACTGGGAGTTATAATTCCCGTCACAAGAGAAAAGCTTTCCGACAGCACTATTGATGTTTTTGCGGAACTCCGCGACAGCATTGCGGAGGCTTTTTACGAATCCTTTGACGCCGCTGCGCTTTTCGGGTTCAACACGCCATTTGCAACTTCAATTATTGACGCTGTAAAAACTTGCGGCGCAACAGTTGAAGCCGATGCCGCAAGCTTCGATATTGCCGCTTCGGACGTTATGGCAAAGGTCGAATCCGCAGGCTATGACGTGGACGGTTTTGCCGCAAAGATAGGCGTCAAGAATTCGCTTAGAAAGCTCCGTGACGCAAACGGCGCGCCTATATTCATCGCAGGCACGGATCAGAACGAACTTTACGGTCAGCCTATAGAATTTATCCGCGGCAGCGGCTGGAAAGACGAACAGGCGGAACTTATCGCCGGTGAATGGAAGTATTCTCTCGTTGGTATCCGTGACGATATTGAATACGAAATTCTCACCGAAGCAACGCTTCAGAACACACTTGACGCGGACGGCAAGCCCCTTTCCCTTGCGGAACAGGACATGGTTGCGGTAAAGGCGACAATGAGAATTGCATACCTCTGCGTAAAACCCGAAGCATTCGCGGCGCTTGTTCCGAAAGCAGCGGAAATTCCCGACACAACGCTTTCAGCGCTTACTATCGGCGAATGTTCCCTTGAACCCACATTCTCCGCGGAAGTTACCGAATACACCACCACAACAACCAATGAAAGCGACAATATCACAGCGACAGCAACAGCTGCCGAAAGCGGTGCAACCGTGGAAATAAAAAACGGCGAGACCGTCGTAGAAAGCGGTTCGGAAGCAACGTGGAATGAGGGCGAGAACACCGTTACCGTCAAAGTCACAAACGGCGATTATAACAAAACTTACACAATAACCGTTAATAAGGCAGGCTGAGCCTGCACGCTTTCAGGCAAAGCGCGCTTGAACTTTTCGGGTATAGTTTTGAAATCTTCAAATTTATGTTTGACGTAAATAATGCAAAGCAATTTGAAAATTTAACAGACTTTACACCTTGACAAACCTCCGGAGATACGTTATAATATAAGTAACAAAAATTTATAAGGAAGTGGGATCATGTCAGATCGGGAACTTTGCTCGCAGTATGAATTTATCGTGGCAATGATCGAAAGCGGAGACGCCGACAAGGTAGTTGAAATTCTCAAAAAAGCTATCAAACGTATTGACATGAGCAAAACTTCCGGCGATTAAGAAAAGGTTTCTGAGTTTTATAGGAGGTGAAAGGAATGGGACAAACCGATAGTCAATTCAAGGCATTTATCCGTTTTATTGTTTCTGCACTGAATGAGGTGCGAAAAGAAAAGGACGAGGAAAAGCGAAATAAAAAGCTTGATGAGATCCTTGCAAATCTTAATGAAACATTAAAGGACTGATAAAGGTGAAAATATGAACGGCAGAGAAGTTTTAAATCTGATCGTTAAACTTGAACAAGAAGGAATGAACGCCGACAAGATAATTGAAATTATCAAGTATATTGAAACGGCAGCAAATCCTACTGTATCGCAGGACGATCAACAGTAAGAAAAAATTATGTTCTTAAAGGTGTAAAGTCTGTTTAAAGGCTTTGCGCCTTTTTATTTTTAAGAAAGGGGTGAACGTATTGCCGATAGTTGATGAGGATTATTATAACAACATTTATAAGGGCGTTCGGGTTGAAAGTGACCTGAGCGCTCTTCTTGAACGCGCTTCCGATATTGTCAGGCAGAATTGCACTTATGTTATTGATGATATTGAAAAGCTTCCGTCTTTTATGCGGGAAAATCTTAAAAAAGCCGTTTGCGCACAAGCCGAATTCATGGAAATTAACGGCGAGCTTGAAAGCTTTTCGGGCGGGAATTTTTCTTCCGGTGCGGGATTTTCTATAGGAAAATTCAGTATGTCGGGCGGAAATTCTTCGGGCAGTGTGGGCGGCGTTTCGGGAAAAATTTCAGGGAGAAATTCTCCCGATATGCTTGCATATCTTGAAGCCGCGGGACTTCTGTACAGAGGTGGTTTCAGATGATACAAGCTATTCCCAAAAGACTGCTTATACATTCGGCGGAATTAATTACGGAATTTGAACCTGACATCTGGGGAAAAGCTTCCGAAACGGCAAAACAAAAGCTTGAAAATATCCGCATTGAATATTCCGCCAAAAATGTTTCCGACAGTTCGGGAACGGTTATTTCTCTTTCGGCAACGCTGTTTTTCGACTGCAAGAACAGTTCGCCGGAAGGAATAAAATTTGCACTGAAAGGCGGCGTTATTGACGGGAAAACTGTTGAAAATCAGCAGGTAAAATTCGGCGAAAAATTATTCACCGTAAAAACAATTGAACCGCTTTACGCCGACAGTGATAAAATACATCATTATGAAGTCGGACTTGCGTGAGTGGCGCAAATTCGCAGAAATTTCGGGAGGTGAGCGTATGCCTGCACAGAATATCCGTGCCGACAAGACCGCGCAGGCGGAAATTATTGAAACAATTTCCGGAATTGCGGGAATTAAAAAAATAGGGCTGCTTTCCGCTGCGGAAGATACGGCAATTTTATTTGCAGGCGGAAAGGAGATAAAACGCTATCTTGACGGCTCTGCAATTTACGAAGCGGAGCTGAAAATTTTCTGCCGCAGTGCGGATCAGCTTTCGGCGGCGGAAAATTCCCACGAAATATGCAATAAACTTTGCGCGCTTCGGGGGGATCTGCTGCCGGAAAGCGATAACTGGAAAGTCTGCCGTATAAAAGCCGTTTCCATGCCGACTCTTGAAAAGCAAAGCGGCAGAACTTGGCTTTATTCGGCGGTGCTTTCCGTAAATTATTTTTTTAAAAATCGAAAGGAATGATCATATGAAATTATCAGAACTTATGAAAGGAATTACTCCTAATCCGAAATTTGCCGGTTTTGTAACGGCAGACGATATGGTGCTTGCAATTGATACTACCGCCGAACAGAATGCGGAAGTAGACGAATATTCAGTGCTGCAATCGGGTATTTCGGGAATTGACCCGACACTCAATTCCGAAACAAAGGACAGTCAGTACATACGCGCGGGCAAGTCAACTATAAAAACAGGAACTCAGCGTAAATTCAGGGTTTCCGGCGATATGTACATCGGCGATGACGCACAGGACTTTTTGCTTTCTCACAAAATGAAATACGGCACCGGTCAGACTGCCGTTGTTAATTACGTTTTCTTCAATATGCTTACCGGCAAAGGCGAAAAGGGAAAAGCCGCGGCGGCGATAAATTCGGACGGCAGCGGCAACGCGGGCGAAAACGCCACAATTGACATTGTTCTTTCAAAATCAGGCGACGCTCCCGAAGAATACACCTATCAGGCAAGTGAAGCGGTATGACAAAATTAGCGGAAAAGCTGCCCCGTTCTGTTTTTATAGACGGGGCAGAATACCCCATAAACACCGATTTCCGGATAATGGCTGATTTTGAAACTAAAATAAACCGCGCGGATATTTCCGACAAAAAAATATTTTCGGAAATTGTGGGCGAAACGCTTATTATGCTTTTCGGGGAAATTCCCAAAGCAGATATTAATACCGTTCTTGAAAAACTGCTCTGGTATTACCGCTGCGGACGAACCGCGGATATTTCCGGAAATTCATCATTTTACGGAAATAAAAAGCGTTTTTACGATTATGACGAAGATGCGGAATACATTTACGCAGCGTTTTTTCAGCAATATGGTGATGATATTATCAATTCGGAAATGCACTGGTGGGAATTCCGTGCAAAATTCCTTGCTCTCACGGATTCCACAGAATTTGTGAAAATAATGCAGTTCCGCTGTATGGATATTTCTAAAATAAAAAGCAGCGAGCAGCGCAGTCACATCAGAGAAATGCAGAAAAAATTTGCGCTGAAAATTGAAAAACAGCCCCGTTATCCCAGTCTTGAAAAACGTAATGAGGAAATGAAAAAACGTCTGCGGCAGCGTTATGAAACTGTACTTGCGCAGGCAAGTTCATGCGGAAAGGAATGATTTAAATGAATATTGACGATAAATATTTACAGGCTTTTGAACAGTTATCCGACAGCAAATTTGCGGAAATTTCCGCGCTTTTAAAAGACAGTGCGGTTTCCGGAATTGCAGCTGCCGTAAGAACCGAATCCGCACGTCTGCCTTCCGCGGCATACCCATCACCCGTATATAATAATTCTGTTTCAGAAAACAATATTTCCGGAAACGGAAAGTCCGATATTGACAGGTTTATTGAGGAATTCAACAAGCCTATTCAGATAGTTCTTGACAATAAAATAATTTCAGAATCAGTCCTGAATTACAGTCTGAATAAACAGCGTTCAATGGGAAAGTAGGGAGGATCTTATGAAAAGCACTATTACTTTAATTATCGGGGACGTTGATGTAAGCGAGTTTGTGGAACGTGAAAATTACAGCGTTAAAAAGGTCTGGAAAGGCGAAAACGCTTTTACAGACATTAATGGCAAAGATGTAAAATTAAGCTGGAATTATCAGCTGAAAGCAAGTTTTGAAAACGTTCCCGAAGAACTTATGCAGGAAATTACTTCAGCACTGGACAATGATGTAATTCCGATAACTTTCACCGATCCGCACTCGGAAAATATGCTGACAACTGATAATTTCCAGCGGGGCGAAAGCACCGGCGGAAGCGTTTCTGCGGAACTGGACGACGGGTTAAGGTGGAATTTTTCAGTTAATTTAATGTCCGAAAATCACCTCGGAGGTGGTCTTTAGCACCCCATATTCATGGGATCTGAAATTCGGCGGTTCAAGCATTGATCTGCCTTTCGGGAATATTAAATTTACCCATAGAATAGGCGGATTCGGTGAATCGGGAATTTCCACGGGTCAGCTTGAATTCGATATTTACGACGCTTACGGACATTACAGTGAAGCGCTTCTTGAGGG
>CANRFB010000055.1 GCA_947629785.1 uncultured Clostridia bacterium
CACTTCTTCCGCTGATAGTTTATCGTGTTATGGATTTGCGGCGTTGAAAAACAAATTGAAATTGATTTTACAGAATACTTGAACCAAACAAAAAAAAGGCAAACAGAATTGAAAAGCTGTTTGCCGTTTTATTTGCATGATAAAAGTAACGTAAAATTGCTTTTTTTCTTGCTATCTGACATTCATCCATACCCTCATCTGGTTTTCTCCGCGGTTTCCCCATGTGTAATATGGAACAGCCGAAGCTGTGCATTTAGTTTCCTTGGGAGCAGAATCGGAATACAGCTTTCCGTCATCTTCGATCCGTATCGCTTCGGCGGAAAGTGTTATCGTTCCCGAAAGAAGATTTTCATTAAATTTGCCGACCGAAACTGTACCATTCTTTTTTAATACCAGTGAAAGAATGTCTCCGCCGTTATCGATTCCCTCAAAACAATAAACAAGAGGTCCTCTGCAAAGTGCAGCCATTCCTGTAAGAGCGGGAACTTTGCACGAAGCATACATAATATGGGGAGTTCCGTCAAGTGTGAGAATTACGTTATCTCCGTCATTTACAAGAAAATAAACATATCCTTTTTCGGGCATTAAAGCAATTTCATTTCCGTTTATTTTTACGGAAAATTTTTTGCTCCATGACGGAATATGTATAGCAAGCTTTCCGCCTTTTTCAATTTTATAATTTACCGTAAGATCATAAGGATAATTAGTCTTGCAGGAAAATTTCATACCGTTTTCAAAACTTACCGTTCCGCCTGCAAACATATGACAAAAAGCAGTATCGGAATTTTCACCGTATGCATATTTACCGAAAGAACCTATAAGCCTTGCCGCATTTGGAGGACAGCAAGCGCACGCATACCATTTCGGACGCAAAGTAAGATCATGCCTGTGCGTAGGGGAAACGCCCGAAATTCCGGGAACGACTTCAAGAGGATTTACATAGAAAAAGCGTTTGCCGTCAAGCTGCATACCTGCAAGAACTGCATTGTAGAACGCCTGCTCCATAATGTCGGAATATTCGCCGTTCACTTCATTTTCAAGCATTTTTGATGCAAAAAACATAAGTCCTATTGACGCGCAAGTCTCGGAATATGCCGTATCGGACGGAAGATCATAGTCCATGCTGAACGCTTCGCCTATGACCGTTGAACCTATTCCGCCGGTGATATACATTCTGCGCTGTGTTATGCTTTCCCAGAGTCTGCGGCAAGCCGCATAAAGTTCGGTGTCATTTGTTTCAGCAGCAAGATCGGCCATTCCCGTATAAAGATAAACGGCTCGCACAGCGTGTCCTGTGGCATCTGTCTGTTCGCGGACAGGTTTTCCACTTTGCTGATAATCTCCATTATAAGGATCGCTTCCCCAGACGTTCCAATCGCGTTTTTCCTTTTCTTTGGCATAAAAATTCGGATCAACGCCCCTTGTATTTATAAAATGTTCCGCAAGTTCAAGACAATGTTTATTTCCCGAAATGCGGTACATTTTCATAAGTGCAAGTTCAACTTCGGGGTGACCGGGATAGCCTTCGTTTTTATCCGTAATGAAATGCTTATAGATGTGTTCCACATTTTTCAGCATTATATTAAGAAGGCTGTCTTTCCCTGTGGCTTCATAATATGCACAAGCGGCTTCCATCATATGTCCCGCGCAATAAAGTTCATGCGCTTCAAGAAGATTTGTCCAGCGTTTATCCCTGTCTTTGACGGTAAAATATGTATCAAGGTAGCCGTCTTTGTCCTGAGCTTTGTCAATTATTTGTATCAGCTCATCAACAGTATTTTCAAGTTCTGTATCTGGAAAATTTACAAGGGAATATGCGGCGGCTTCTATCCATTTGGCGGCATCGCTGTCCTGAAAAACCATGCCATAAAATCCGTCGCCGGGATCTTCGCCTTTCAAAGCTTTTCCTGCATTAATAAAATTCTGTATAACATGGCTTTTTTCTGCGTCCGGGATATTGTCGCAAAGAATGTTGTACTGATATGGAATAACTTCATTTTTTACAAGCCGCTGATATTTTTCGATAAAACCGTCGGAATGATAGTTTTTTACATTGATAGATTTTTGTAAACGCATAATTTTTCCCTTTCTTTTTTGAGTTTTCATAACGATAATATTGTAGCACATTCAGCCATATTTTTCAAGTGTTGCAGAACAAATGCTAATTTCATATTTTAAGAACCACGGCTTTTTTGAAATGCCGTGGTTTTCTTTTTCAGATAAATTCAAGAACATATACTATATTTATATATGCAATAAATTTTCACGAATCAAATTGGCAGCGGTGAGACCGCTGCTGGGTAATTTCAAAAGGCTATTAAATGAACAGCGGCAAAGCCGGCTGTTGCTGTAACTTAATATGCCTGATAAATGTTGCTCAGAAAGGAAGATCATATGAGCAATCAATTTATGTCCGTCGATGAGGTCGCAAATATGCTTCAAGTATCAAAATCATTAGCGTATAAGTTGATACAGAAACTTAATGATGAGCTTCAGAAAAAAGGTTATTTGACGATTTCAGGACGAGTTAGCCGTAAATATTTTGAAGAACGTTTTTACAGCATTGGAAAGGAAGATCAATAGCAAAGCATAATGCTATTATGAACTCAATTTCCTAAGCATGAAAGTTGCAAACTAAAAATAAATCGACGAATTTACGTTGATTTATGCAAGGTTACAACTTTCAAGGACGGATCTGGCAGCGGTGTGACCGCCGCCGGTCTGTTTTAAAAGGCAATTAGAGGAACAACAGCAAAGCAAAATACTGTTGTGAACTCAATTGTCAAAACAAGAAAGTTGAAAACTACGGATAAATTGAATAACTTACGTTGATTTATGCAAGGTTACAACTTTCACGGACGGATCTGGCAGCGGTGTGACCGCTGCCGGTCTGTTTTAAAAGGATATTGAAGTTGCAGCGGCAAAGCCGGCTGCTGCTGTGACTTTAATACGCCTAATTTATACAGAAAGGAGCGATGCGTCATGCTGATAACCGAAGTTAAGATTCGTAAAACGTTTGCGGAAGGTACATTGAAAGCCATTGTTTCGATTACCATCGACAACAGTCTTGCGATCCATGACATCAAAGTCGTTAAGGGAACCGACAGAATTTTTGTCGCTATGCCCAGTCGTAAGGATGAAAACGGTATCTATAGAGATATCGTCCACCCAATCGATGTCAGCACCAGAGATGATTTCGAACGGATCATCCTCGCGGCATATGAAGATTACATTGCACTCGAAAGCATCATGAGCGACGAGTAATCTTTAAAAATGACAAAGCGTCCCGCTTCTCTGACAGGAGCGGGACAATAAATTCAATTTAGAAAGGACAATTTAAAATGCAATTTGCAATCACAGACGTTCGTATCAGAAAGATTTTTCCGGAAGACGATTTGAAGGCGATAGTTTCGGTAACTATCGATGATTGTCTCGCAATTCACGAGATAAAAATAATCCAAGGTGCCGAAAGACTATTCGTGGCTATGCCAAGTAGGATGGATGAAAACGGTAATTATCACGACATTGTTCATCCAATCGACAGCGCGACAAGGAATGATTTCGAGAAAATTATTTTTGCTGCCTATGAAAACTATGTCGCACTTGAAAGCATTATGGACGATGAGCAGTTGTAATCGTATGCACAACAAAACGGTTATCCCGCTTCTTCATAGGGGTGGGATAACAATTTTATTAAATCACTAAAGAAAGGCGCGATGCTATGAAAATTACCAAAGCTGAAATTCAAGAAATATTTTCCGAAGGCGAGATCAAGGCATTGGCAACGGTAACGATCGACGATTGCCTTATGATCCGTAATTTCAGGATCATCAAAAAGCCGAATGGTACGTTGATCGGCATGCCAACATTTACAGACGAAAAAGGCGACCATACTATTGTTTTAATATCAAACAATGAGCTGACAAAAGAGTTGGGAGAATCCATAATTGCGGCGTACGATCATTTCGTAAAAGGGCTTGACTCGCAAAACATCAAATGCAGCGAATAGCTGCCTACTCATTCAACACAATATCCCGTTCCCCATTGTGAACGGGACAATAAATTCAATTCAGAAAGGACAATTTAAAATGCAGATCACAGACATTCGTATCAGGAAGATTTTTAAAAAAAGCCGTTTGAAAGCAACCGTATCCGTGACTATCGACAACTGTATCGCAATGCACGATATAAAGATTATCCAAGGTGCTGAACGACTTTTTGTTGCAATGCCAAACCGTAAAGGTCAAAATGATTACATTGACATTGCCCACCCAATAGACAGCAAAACTCGGAGCGACTTTGAGAATGCCATTCTTACGGCTTATGACAATTATTTGACAAATAATAAAGTGTCATAACCATGAACACAGCTAAGACTTTTAGGACCTGCATAGGTTTCTAAAAGCCTTTTTTTGTGCATTTTGACGGGTCCAAATTTTATATGCTTTTTAAACAGCAGCCTGCCTTTTAAAAATAAGGTGCAAAATTCTGCTTAAAAAATTTTCGTTAATTTTGCACATTGCATCTTGCTGCCGAAAATGTTACAATATTGATAGAAAAACTTTTAGACATACTTTGCAGCATATATGATCGGACATAACATTAAAAAACCACCTGACCGCATCTATCAGACTGCCACGTGTATGTCTGGTGATGCGGTCTTTTTTTTCGACAAAATTTAACGACATTTTTGAAAGGTAGTGACATTCACTATGAACCGACACGAAATTATTTCGAAGATATTTGCACTTCTTAGGCAGCTTGAAAACGAGGAACCGACCGAAAAGGAAATTGAAAAAATTTCTGAAAAACCGCTTGAAATGCTGACAATCAAGGAGTGTGCCGAAGCAGTAAAAGGAATTTCGGAACACACTATCCGACAACTTGTAGCACAAAACAAGATACCGTTCATTCGGACGGGACAGGGCAAGCGTGGAAAAATACTTATCAGCAAGTCGGCGCTGCTTGATTTATTGAACAAATCGGCATAAGTTTAACTCAAAATTTTGACATATTTCTAAAAACTTCTTGACTTTACAACGAAGAAGCGGTATAATAAAACTATACAGGAGTATGTCATAAAATCTATAATATCGCAAGGAGAGATATTTTTATGGCTACTATTAGAAAACGCGGAAATTCTTATCAGATTAGGGTTTCCTGCGGTTACGATACCAACGGCAATCACAAGGAACAGGCTATGACTTGGAAGCCCGAAAAGGGAATGACCGAGCGACAAATTCAAAAAGAACTTAACCGTATTGCGGTGAATTTTGAAGAAGCCTGTTCACACGGTTACAAGGCAACAGCAGTCAAGTTTCAGGATTTTGCCGAGGAATGGTTTAACGAGTATGCAAGATTCAGCCTACGCAGTACGACTTATGAAAGAATGAAACAGCTTACAAAGCGTGTTTATCCAGCAATCGGTCATTTGCGAATGGACAAGATAACAGCAAGGCAGTTACAAGGTTTTATAAATTCTCTTGCCAAAGAGGGAGCAAACGAAAAAACAGGCAAACCTCTTGCACCGAAAACTATCAGACATCATTTAAGTTTTATATCTGACATTTTCGGATTTGCTGCAAAAATGGACGTTGTAAGCGATAATCCTTGTTCCAAAGTAACTATTCCCCAAGGCGAAGTTAAGGAAAAGCAGATCTATTCGCAAGAAGAAATTGCATTATTGCTTTCAAAAATCAATGACGAGCCAACCAAATACAGAGCATTTTTCTTTCTGGTTGCATACAGCGGTTTCAGAAGAAGTGAAATGCTCGGTCTTGAATGGAAAGATGTTGATTTTGAGAATAATGTCATCAGCATTAACAGGACAAGCAATTACACGGCAGAACGCGGAATTTACACCGATACAACAAAGACGAAACGCTCAAAGCGTGTTTTAAAAATCAGTCCGTACATAATGGATATTCTCAAAAAGCTGAAAGCCGAGCAGGAAGAAGAGGCGTTCCGTTTAGGCGATAAGTGGATAGAGAGCGACAGGTTATTCGTCAAATGGGACGGAAGTCCTATGAATAACCAAACACCATATGGTTGGCTGAAAGAGTTCTGCGAGAAAAATGAAATGCCATTTTATGGGATCCATAGTTTCCGACACTTCGCAGCTTCAGCCCTGATTTCCGCAGGACTTGACGTTGTGACTGTATCGGGAGCGTTGGGACATTGTGATTCGGGAACGACTTTGAATATCTATTCGCATATGTTTCAGACGGCGCAGGCAAGAGTTGCTCAGGCAATGGACGGGGCATTCAGCTTTATTCCGCAAGACGATGCAGATTAAATTACATTGTCCGCTGAAAAAAATAAAAAAGCGGACAGATAGCGGACAACCCCCTATTTTGGGGCAAAAACAAAATCAGCAAACCGCGTACCTACGCGATTTGCTGAGAATTTGGCTGGTGACCCGTACGGGAATCGAAAATCCCCCAGTACTTATTGTAAGTTATTATAACTTTCACAAAACCACGAAAACAAGCCGTTTGAACGGTATAAAATATATTTTGTTTGTTCTGACTTTTCGTATGTTTTCGTAATAATAAAGAACAATCAAAGAACAAGTTTTATGGTGTATCTCTATTTTTTAATTCTAAAGTATGCAGGTAAATGCCATTTTTGAAAATTATACTGTTTGTATATTTGGCGTATAAACAATTCTGAATTATTGACTCGCAAAAAACGAAAATTTTTGCGAGTCTTTTATTTTTATACCATAATAAGTGGTTTTAACAATTTTTTCTTCATTTTCTATTGATTTTCTCTGTAATGTATGATATAATGATACTAAATGATATAAAAATGTTTATCATAATGGAGGATTTTACCATGAATAGGATAAAAATCAGAAGCAACCCTTATGAAAATGAAATAATCTATTCAAAACAAAATTTGGAGAATGAATGGGAAATTGTTTCCAATGAAAGCAGCAAACTTCTTAGTGAAAAGTTTTCAGCCGGAGTTTTTCCGTTTATTGTAAAAGATATTGTTGATGTTATAATAAATGAATTTTCTTGCGGAGATGAACCGATTGAAATCGTATTTGAAGGTACAAATGATGAATTTTTGGAGCTTGAATCTATATGCAAAGATGATAAATACATAAATAAAGTGACTGCTGTCAAATCAGACACCTACCTTGAAAATGCCCGTGATATTGTTGATAATATAAATGAAATATTTAAAAAGATAGACAATTTGGTTTCGGACAGTGCTATAAATACAAATAAAGTTGAATTTGAACGCCGACAGTTCAATGATGTTAACAAAAAGGTCATTCCTCTTTGCATAATCGGAAACGTAAGCTCAGGCAAATCAACTTTTATAAACTCACTTATAGGATATGAAGTTCTTCCAAGCGGTTCAAAGCCCTTGACAGCAAAAATACATAAAATTTCACGATCGTCAAATTCCGACAGTGCTAAAATAAAATTTATATATAATGATAATGCCATTGAAATATCATTCCGATATAATACAGAGCCGTCAATTATAGGCGGAACAGAGCAAGACAGCTTTCTGGATATTGTTTTTGAAACGGTAATGGATTCGGACAATGATTCGATTTTTGTTCAGGTAAATAAGACGCTCGGTGCTATGAATAATAATGCCAAAGGTGTGGCGGCAAAATCGCTTTCTGATATTATTGAAGTTGAAGTGCCGTTTAATACAGAAGGTATACTTGGAAAATCGCAGCATGAGTATGTTCTTCTTGACACACCCGGTTCAAACAGTGCTTCAAATACTGAACATCTTGAAGTTCTGAAAAGTGCAATGCAGAATCTTTCAAACGGGCTTCTCATATTTATTTCAACATATAAATCACTTGACACGACCGACAATGTATCATTAAGCGATGAAATACTCGGAATAAAGGAGCTTGACAGCAGATTTACAATGATCGCAGTAAATCAATGTGAGGACGATGCAATAGAAGAGACGGAAGAAGAAATTCTTGATATGGCTGTTCCTAAACATCTTTATAAAAACGGCATTTATTTTATTTCGTCTGTTATGGGACTTGGCGCGAAAATTGACGGGGAATTTACAAACAACAATTATGCTAAGATATTCCGTAAAAATAAAGATATTTTTGACGATAATGAAAACGAGGATTATACTTGTCTTTATACAGAAAGCATTATGCCTGAACAATTAAAAAAGAAAGAACTTGATGAATCACAGAAATGTAAAAATTTAATTTATTCAAACAGCGGACTTTTTATGCTTGAAAGACAGATAGAAACTTTTGCAGGAAAATATTCTCCATATAACAAATGTAATCAATCGCTGATGTTTCTTCACAAAGTTGTAGAAATAACCGAAGAAGATATACAAGGTTCTGTACAGCGATGTGAAGAAAAGAAAGCTAATTTTTCAAATCAGCTTAAAGAAGGCGAAAAGGCACTTATTTTAAAAATCGAAGAGGATAGTAAAATACTTTCGGAGAACGCTCATACTGATTTTGTATCTTCAATGCAACCTTTGCTTGATGAAGTGTATGTTCCTCTTGAAAAGAATTTTGTTGACGATAAGGAGCGAGAGTTCCATGATGCCGAACAGGCAAACACCGACCTTGATGAACAAAATAAAGATGCAAATGCTGCAATTTCTTCGGCTCGTGATGAACTTATTTCTGCCGGTTCAATCGGGTTAAAACAGCTTATAAATAAAGAGGGCTGGAAAAATGTCGGAGAACATATTGAAAAATCATTTGAACATATTAAGGATTTTGGAGCAAGGAAACAGGAAACAAGGTTTACAAATCAGGAAATAGATAAGGTCGTTTCCGATAAACTTTTACAATATGTAAAAGAACAATTTTCTAACAATATGGAACAGGCACAAGAAATATTGTATCAAGCATCGGTTGATTTCTGGACACAAAGAACCAATGAAATAAAAAAAGCGTTAATAAAAATAGTTTCAGGTGCGGAAACACTTGCGGAAGATGAAAGAGAAAAGCTAAAAGATGTAATTTTGTCTTACGCTGCAATTTCGTTCCGTAATCAGGTCGATACAATTTTTATGAAAGGCGATTTTGAAAAGAAACTTATAAAATTATTTGGAATAGTTCTGTTTGAAGACTATACTCTTGATAAAAGGAAACTTGTCAGAACACACAATATCACTATGAAAAATGAAATTAATTCAGTTTATGAGCAGATATGGATAAATCACCGTGAAAGTTTTGATAATTGGGTATATGATCTTCTGAAGATAATTGAAGAAAATATAACAAGCTTCAATCCTGATCTTTATAAACTTGTTCAATATATCAAGGACGAAGAACGCAGTATATCTTCGCTAAAAAATCGTCAGGAAGAACTTAATCGGTATACACAGCAAATTACTGATATGATGACATGGAAAACATTGAATGATTGAGGTGGTATTTATGGAAGATAAAAATATCATAACGAAAATACAGCAAAAGGCAAATGACAAAATTGCACATCTTGCATCCTTGAGTCCGGAACAAGTGGACGTGGTAGAAGAAAAACGCCGGAATTATTTTTCACAGCTTGCGGAAAGAGATCCGGGAGATACTGCCGCTGTTGAACTTACCAATGGGCTGCTTGCTGCGAGCAGTGTGGAAATTTTCAATGCGCATCTTCCTGAAATAAGCAGGCTTTATGTTCCGATAGAAAAAGATAATTTTGATCCCAACTATAATATAAGATATTTCAATATTACAAAATGGGTAACAAACAAAGAAGAAAACAGTATTGAAAAACTTATAAATGTCTATGATGTGCTTTCGGACGAAAACTGCAATATAGCACTGATATTTCATCGTTCCCGTTATGAAACGGAAGTGTATCTTGCCGTTACAAACAATAGCAATGACAGTGATAATGTAAATGCCGATAATTATTGCAAACGTCTTTCAGACGCAATAAGAGGAAATTTCCCCGGTTCTGTAATAAATAATAACGGGAAGGGAATTCCGCCGTGTCTGAATAATAATTTTCCGTATTCCGTTGCATCTGCTTCAAATATTCCAACGGAAAAATCAGAAAAATTCATAAGTCAGACTATTGAAAAACTGCTTGATGGGATCATTCCCGAAAGGTCGGAACAGGAGTATACAGTTATACTTCTTGCAACGCCTGTACGTGATCTTGAACGGCGAAAATTAAGACTTTCCGAACTATATTCCGGTCTTGCTCCATATGCTGCATGGCAGACTAATTTTACATATACCGAGTCCGGAAGCGTGGGTTCATCAGCTACATTCGGAGTAAATGTGGGTGCGAGCGCGGGTATTCAGAACGGACAAAATCAGGCGGTAACAAATAGTCAGGGACAGACTGATTCTTCTTCCGAAAACAGTACTTCAACTACGTCACACGGTTCTACAAACAGTATGGCGAATTCAACTACCGATACGAAAAGCAGTGCAGAAACTATAGTCGATGGCACAAGCACAAACCATGCAACTACAAATACTAAATCTTCAAGTAAAGCACACACAATCGGTGAAAATACATCTGCCACGTATACTGTAGGAAGCGGCGATACGTTAGGCGGCGGAGCCGATGCCTGTGTTGATTTAAAATTTGGTGAAAGTGTTGGTTTGAAATTTGGAGCAAATGGAAATTACAATCATTCTTGGAATCAAAGTAACGCTTTAACAAAAGGGGAAAGTATTTCGGATACAATAACTCAAGGTTCAAGTTCTGCTGTAACTTCAGGAACAGGTACGACACATTCCATTGCTGAAATGGAATCAAAAGCAAAATCTATTGGACACACCGTTCAGAATGCCGTTACCAACAGTACGGTGAGAGCTATAGGCAGTACTCTCGGAAAAGCTGTCACAAATACTGTTGCAAAAACAGTAGGAACTTTTGCAAGCACTAATTTCGGATTGAATTTCGGTGCGAATTTTGCACGTTCTTCAAATGTTACCGCAACTATTGGTAAAAACGAAGGCATTATGCAGAATTTTACAAATTATCAGATAAAACACGCGCTTGAAATACTTGAAGAGCAGATGAAACGTCTTGAACAGAGTACAGCGTTGGGAATGTGGGATTTTGCTGCTTACTTTCTCAGTGAGGACTGTAATGTTGCAAATAATGCGGCGCATACTTATCTTGCTCTTACTCAGGGAGAAACTTCCCATATTTCAAAAGCTTCGGTAAATCTCTGGCGCGGAGATCAGGGGCAGAACAGCGGCGCGGCAAAGGAAATATGCGGTTATCTCCGTGAATTGCGTCACCCGTTTTTTGCTTTGTATCCTGATAAGCTGAATGATGATAACAGGGAAGAATATTATTGCTATCCGACTGTTGTCACGGCTGCAACAGCACTTTCCGGAAAAGAACTTGCGTATTCTTTGAATTTTCCACGGAAATCAATTACCGGATTTCCTGTTCTGGAATGTACCGAATTCGGGCGCAGCGTAATTTCATACAATGAAGAAAATTACGAAAGTTCAATAAAGCTTGGTTCGGTATTTCATATGAACCATAAAGAAAAAACGCCTGTGGAACTTAATTTGCAGTCGCTTGCTTCACACACTTTTATAACAGGTTCAACGGGTACGGGCAAGTCAAATACGATTTATCAGATACTTTCAAAAGCAAGGGATAAAGGAGTTAAATTCCTTGTTGTTGAACCTGCAAAAGGCGAATATAAGCACGTTTTCGGAAATAATGAAGATGTTTCGGTTTACGGTACAAATCCGGCAATTATGCCGCTGCTGCGGCTTGATCCGTTCAGTTTTCCGGAAAATATTCACGTTCTTGAACATCTGGACAGGCTTGTGGAAATTTTCAACGTATGCTGGCCTATGTATGCGGCTATGCCGGCTGTTCTGAAAGAAGCTATGGAACGTTCTTATACTGATTGCGGTTGGGATTTAGAAAGTTCGGTAAATTCCTATTCCGATAAAATGTACCCGACTTTTGCGGACGTTGCAAGAAATATCAAAAAAATAATTGATTCGAGCGAATATGATACCGAAAATAAGGGCGCGTATAAAGGTTCGCTGCTGACAAGACTGCGTTCCCTGACAACCGGTCTGAACGGAATGATTTTTGGAGCGGAGGAAATTCCAAGCGAAAAATTATTTGATGAAAATGTAATTATTGATCTGAGCAGAGTAGGTTCGGGCGAAACAAAATCGCTTATAATGGGAATAATTACTTTGAAATTGCAGGAATACAGAATGTCACAGGGAAATATGAACGCAGGACTTGAACATCTGACCGTTCTGGAAGAAGCACATGATCTTCTCAAACGCACATCAACGGAACAGTCGGACGAAAGCGCAAATCTACTTGGCAGAAGCGTTGAAATGATCACAAACGCTATTGCCGAAATGCGTACTTACGGAGAAGGATTTATTATTGCCGATCAAGCCCCTGCATTGCTTGACTTGGCTGCAATACGGAACACAAACACAAAGATAATACTTCGTCTGCCGGACAGATCTGATCGTGAACTTGTGGGAACGGCTGCAAATCTTAATGAAAATCAGATCACGGAGCTTGCAAAACTTCCCTGCGGAGTTGCCACAGTATATCAGAATGAATGGGTACAGCCTGTTCTATGCAATGTGGAACATTTTGATCATAAAAATGAAAGATTTAAATATACGATCCCGGACAAAGTTAAAATTTCTGATTTTTCGGAAAAAAGTCTTGAAATAGCAACAATGCTAAGTGAAGGCAAAAAGTTTGACCGCGAGATAATTCTGAAAGACATAAAACCCATATTGGAAAAAATGAAAATACCGTCGTATATCTGCGCAGAAATTTACAGACTTCTTGAAGAGCCGGCAAAAGAGTTAAGAATGACAAAACTTGCTCCGATAATGAGCGCACTTTTCCCAACGGTGAAAAAAGCGGTTGCTGAAAGCTATGCCGAAAGCAGGAACGAAAAAGACTGGACAGAAAGCGCAGAAACGGCATTACTGTATATTTCTGATAATAATTTGTCCGATCATGTACGCAGGGATATAATACAAGGAATAATTACCGACCATATTTATCATGATCTGAATAGTATATCAGATCTGGAACGCTGGAGCAGGAATGGAGGGTTAAAATGATCTCTGAAATTTCATCGGCTGAAATCAAAAAGCCGCAAATTGACACCGAAAGCAAATTTGATCCCGACAAACGAATTGACATTTCAAAAACAGAAAATACTACATCGAGGGAGGAATACGATCCGGACAAACGTGTTAATGTTTCCGAAACAGAAAAGCAGGACAAACCTATTGAGAAGATCAAGTGCATAAATGAAGAACTTGATGGCAGTAAACATCGCGAAACCGGAGTTTCTTTTGTAAAGAAATATGTTGAATTCGGCGAGAAAATATTGGAGGTAGTCGCTCCGATATTTGACAGTAAATTAGACGTACAATTATCTATGGACAAATTAAATGTCTCTGACAAAGAACAGTTTAAAATATGCAATTCCAAACTTAAAGAAGCCGTTTTAAAAGATGAAAATCTGAAAAATCAATTTACGAAAGAACAATTGGAACAGATCATGAATGGCGATACACCCGACGGTTACGTATGGCACCACAATGTGGAAGTCGGAAAAATGCAGCTTGTAGATTTTGAAACACATCAAAAAACGGGACATACAGGCGGTCGTTCCATATGGGGCGGCGGAAAAGATAACAGATAAAATCAATGATAGGAGAATTATTTATGCAGTGGAAATATGTTAAGCCATTATTATCGGCTGAAAGTATAAGCAAGTTTGAAACATTAGTGAAATACAAATTTCCTGATGCTTTCAAAAAATGTGTACTTGAAAATAACGGCGGCAGACCGAATTCAAGAACTTTTGACACTGACTGTACAAAAGAACGCGAATTAAAATCGTTTTTGTCATTCAATAAAGATGATATAGAAAACGTGTGGAAAATAGCTGAATGGAATAAAAGTGAATTATCGGATAAATATGTTGCTTTTGCAATTGATAATTTCGGAAATCTTATTTGTTTTGATATTAAAAACAATAACATAATTTTCTTAGATCACGAAACATTAAACACCGAAAAAATTACAGATGATTTTATAAGCTTTATGAACGGTTTGTATAGCTGATATAGTCATTAAATGAAATAGCTGCTGCGCGTGCAACAGCTATTTTTATCAAATGTTTTAAGATAGTATAGCTCAGTTTTTCAACGCCGTTATCGGCACAACAAACACGCCGTCCGGTCTGACATACGCCGCATTGGACATTCCGCAGATCACGCAGAGAACAGACGGAGCAGTTCCGCTGTTTTTGAGAATATCATCTCTTAATGCAGTAAGTGACTCGGCAGCTTTGTCTATCTGGTTTGCACCGAGTTTTATTTCAAATGCGCACCATCTGCCGTCCGGAAGTTCGATAACTGCATCAATTTCTTTATTGTTGTAATCCTGATAATGATAAAGATTTGCTCCGAATGATTCGGCGTAAATTTTCAGGTCGCGCTCTACTAACGCTTCAAACATAAAACCAAATGTGTTCAAATCGCCTATAAGCCTTTCGGGCGTTGCCTTTAACAAAGCGCAAGCAAGCGACGGATCGCAGAAATGCCGTTTTTCAGCCTGTTTCAGACGAACGGTCGAGCGGATATTAGCCGCAAACGGCGGCTGATTATCTATAAGGAACAGGCGGTTGAAAACATCAAGATAGGTCGTTATTGTATCGGCATCAATGGTTTCATCACCGTTTTCTTTAATGTCGTTGAGCAGCTTTGCTTTCGTTGCCGTGGTGCTTTCATTCCGTGCAAGGGAACGAAGCAGTAAGCGCATTTTTGCGGTATCATATTTTTTATTGTCAATTCGCTGTGAATCATCATCAAGAACAGCGTCAAGATAGGACTGCGGCAACAGAAATGCGTTTTCGGGATCGGCATTAAGATTTCCGGGGAATCCGCCGCGTACCGTGTAATATGCAAGGTCACGGAGATCAACTTCACCCGTAAGCGCTCCTTTCAACTCCCCGTTACATAAAGCTTCAAGCGAAACTGCTCCGCTTGATTCGCCTGATTCGTAAAGCGACATAGTACGTATACGCAGCTTTCCTATACGTCCCGCACCGCTGTGGAGAATACCTTTCCGTTTGGGTGTTGAAGAACCTGTAAGGATAAACTGTCCTTTATCTGCTCTTTGGTCAACGGTATAACGGACGGCGTCCCAGATAGTGGGAACTTCCTGCCATTCGTCGAGCAGACGAGGTGTTTTGCCCTCTAAAACCAGCGCAGGAGACATTTCCGCAAGGGAACGGTTCTGAAAATTATTTGCAGGATCGCCTATAAGAAATTCGCTGTTGCTGTGGAACGAGGACGTCCACGTTTTGCCGCACCATTTAGGTCCCTCGATACATACCGCGCCGAAAGCGGAAAGATATTTTTTGACCGTTGCATCTATCACGCGCGGCTTATAAATTGATCTATCGGCTATTTTTCCCAAAACGAGCACCTCCGAATATTGCATTGTAAGTATAGTATACCACATTCGGTTAAATTATGCAAGTTCATTCGGTGAAATTTTTAAATTTTGTTCGGTAAAATTTAAGGGCAACAGAGCATATGTTCCTTTAAATTTTGTCTATGATAGATTTTGTACCTACAAAATCTATGCTTGCTAAGAAAATGCAGTTATTCTCAACGGTTGAATAACAGATTTTTTCGCGGAAGTAGAATATTTATTCTCCATGGCAGAAATACTCGATAAGCGAATATACGCCATAATAGAATATGCAGTTTCAAAAACAAAATATTTATTTTGTGACGCCATTTTATCGTAAAGTGGTGTCACTTTTTGTATTTTGACATAACTTCAAAGTAATTTGACGTCTTTTTACAAAATAGAGAAAACGGGAAGAAAAAAATCAGCACAAATGACTTCAATTTTCAGCACCGTTTTATGAAAAATGACGTCATTTGCATTAAATTGCGATTGAATGTGTACAGTAAAATCGTATAAGAACCATTCAGTTATAAAGGTCAAACAAATCACGCAGATACGCCGAATACTTATGATGAATGACTGTACTTACACATTCGAATGATACTGAAAAAC
>CANRFB010000056.1 GCA_947629785.1 uncultured Clostridia bacterium
GTTTGTGGAACATTTACCGGACGATATTTTTGCGGAAGTTTTTGACATAATATATGGTGAAATTGAGATCCTTTAATGTAATATTAAAATTTGACTTACTATCAAAGCTATACAATAAACATAAAAACCGACCTTGCACAAAGTCGGTTTCCGAAAAATTTATACTGGAGTATGTCATAATTGTTGTCCGCTATTTGTCCGCTAAAGTTACAAAAACTTGCGAAAAAGCAGAATAATTTAATTATTGTATCTTATTGTAATTTGGCTTGTTTACGTCGTTTGATGCACTTTTTGATAACTTGCAAAAAGGCATTTGCTCAATTCGATTCCCGTACGGGTCACCAGCCAAATTCTCAGCAAATCGCGCAGGTACGCGGTTTGCTGATTTTGTTTTTCACAAAAATACGTTTTTGTTATTTGTTTGTTCTTTATTTTCAAAAAACTGTTTTTGCCGGGACGGAAGTTATGATACTTTTGTCCCGTTTTTCTTGCCAAAATCGAGGGCATTTGTTATCGCTTCCGACACTTTTGCCTGCGCTTGCTGTATCGTGTGGCAATAAATATTACTCGTATTCAACATTGCAAAAGGGCACACAAGCTGAGTAAAAAATCCTCTGCAGCAACAGCCGCAGCGGATAGGGTTTGTAATGTCAATCTTTGTCATCGTTTGTCCCGATCTCAAGGTACTTTTTATGCGGAAGTGGCTTGTCTAAAAGCTTGTAGTAAATGTGTATATCTCTTGGTCTGTCAGCGGCGTATTCATCTACAGTAATGTACTCGATCAGCTCTAAAGCTATTTCACGAGTAAGTTCCTGAACATCGGTGTATTTCTTTAACCGTCGGATAAATTCCTCGGTGTCTTTTTCGTCCTGACTTACAGCCGAAAGCTTTGCTTCAAGAATTGCTGTTTCCTCGGCTAAAGCTTTTTGCTCAGCTTTATACTTTTCCAAAAGTTCAACGCAGATCTCTTCGGGGATTTTCCCAATAACTTTATCTTCATAGATCTTTGGAATATGTGTATTGAGTTCGGACAGCCTGTGCTTGTTTTCGTTGAAGCGTTTCTTTTCTTCTTTTGTCTGACGTGCATTGACCTTCGCTTTCTGTTCAAGGAATCTGCGGCGTGCTTCATCTTCATTTTCTAATACAAGCGATGCCATTGAACGTATATCCGCCGGTACGAGTGCGTCAATATCTTTTAGATTTTTTAATTCAGTTTTTATAAAGTGTTATTGACGTTAATGTGTCGCCAATATACAAGTTCAGATGAGTGTTATGCATATAAGCTGTATAATCTATACCGCTGAATTCAAGATCATATGTACCGCTTGAATCGTATGACCAACTGCCAATTTCCATATCACCGCTAATAGTCAGGAAAGCAAGACCACTGTCATAGCAATTTAATTCAATTGCTCCGGTAATGCTCGACCAGTCTCCTACTATTTCTGAATTTGAACTTATTTCGGATTTCTTTTCAAATTCATTGTAATGATCGAGACAATATCCTTCTTCACTTCCATAATACGTCGAATTATAACAGCCGTCCGCCTTACAGAATTTATGATCCAATCCGTCAGATAAAGTATTTCCTACACCGTCAAATTCCTTGTCCAAGAGTTGTTCGCCGTTTTTATCAATTATAGTAAATGTTTTATTTTCTGTCGAAACGACGGCATATCCATCGGAATAAAACGGGCTTGCAATATCATATTTATTATCTATTATAACTTTTCCGTCATAGTTGGCATAACCGTATTTTTCATCATATTCAAACAGAACGTATCCGCTGTTATAATAACTATTCAGCTGATCGTTCTTGATCTCCATAATTATATTTCCGTCTTTATCTATCAGACCGGATTTTCTCGTTGTTCCGGAATCATCATAGTACTCATCTTTTTTACAATAGCGCTGCCGTTCTTAAATGAACCGGCGGCATCATATTGAGTATTTATAACATATTTACCGTTTTTGTCAATATAACCGTAAAGATTGTCATAATCAGGATCCGACTTGCTGTTGTGCATACCGACGCAAGCCATTCCCTCACTGAAATCACCGGCGGAGTCAAACTGCGTATTTATAACGATATTCCCCGATTTATCAATATAACCGTATTTAGTTTTTGCATCATCGCCTGAGCCTTGTTTGACACCTATACGTGCCATGCCTTCGTGAAAATAATCGGCTGAATCAAACTGCGCTTCTATTACCGTTTTTCCCTTGCTGTCTATATAACAATATTTCCCGCTTACGGTTTGTAACGGTATGAGATCGGAATCTGACATTTTAAGTTCACAGACATCCGAACTACTGCTGGAATAATAATAAGAAAGATTACGGAATCTTGTTTCTGATATTTTATTGCCGTTCATATCGGTCAGATTTGCATAATCGCCGTTTCCGTCTGCAATAAGGAACATACCGTTTCCTATGTATCCGATGTCCATGGAATCATATTGAGGGTTCATGATATAATTGCCCTCTTTATCTATGACTCCTACATAGTCTCCTGATCTGACAAGGGCAATGCTATCGACAAAATCAAGCGCATCATCATATTGTGCATCAACAACGTAATTGCCGGATGTGTCTATATATCCGTATTTAATATCGTCGCCATTTTTTAAGCCTACGATTACAATTCATTGTGCTCCACAATAATGCAGATTATGACGGAAAAAGTGAGGGGATCTGATACATCAAAAGTATCAATTCCTCACTTTTTTAATTATTTTATGCTCTTATCAATTTCAATAATAATCATATACATCAATTATCATATCACATAAAACCAGTTTTCGTCCACCTCAAGCTCCGCACGCTGAACGGGGTGAGCTGCGTCATAATTGAAGCGAAGCTCCTGATTTTTTATGCTGACTCTTGCCCCCTCGGGAATAGATTTCGTAATGAACGCATTGCCTCCTACCACAACGTTTTTGCCCACAACCGTTTCGCCGCCCAGAATGGACGCTCCCGAATATATGGTAACATTATCATCAATAGTGGGGTGACGCTTTTTGCTTTTCAGCTTCTGACCGCCCCTTGTGGAAAGTGCTCCGAGAGTAACGCCCTGATATATCTTCACATTTTCCCCGATAACGGTAGTTTCACCGATAACTATTCCCGTACCGTGGTCGATGAAGAAATATTTGCCTATCGTTGCTCCGGGGTGAATGTCAATTCACGTTACGCTGTGGGCGTATTCCGTCATTATTCTCGGGATAAGGGGAATATTCAGCATATAAAGCTCGTGTGCTATTCTGTTTACCATAACGGCAAAAAGTCCCGGGTATGAAAATATGATCTCGTCCTTGTTGAATGCGGCAGGATCTCCGTCAAATGCCGCCTGAACGTCGGTATCAACATATTCACGTATCTTGGGTATCGTCCCGAGAAATTTCAGAGCAAGCTGCTCCGCTTCATCGGCAATATCCCCCTCGTCCGCATTTTCAAATTCCGGAACATATCTGAGCACTATGGAAATTTGTTTTATAAGATTATACAGCACATCTTCAAGCAGCATTGTCATATTGTTTCTTACGGTGTAGATCCTGTATGTGCCGTTTTTGAAATAACCCGGGAAAATAATATTGCGAAGCTTTTCCACGATCTCAATGATAACTTCCTTTTTGGGGTGGTCAAAGGTTTGGATATTATCAATATCCCTGCCCGATCCGTAATCGGAAAGAATATCGCCGATCAGTTTGTTGACCTCAGATTCAAGCTTGTGCATAATATGCGCCCTCCGTTTGTAACATTTACGGACGGCAGCTTTTTTTATGCCGTCCGCATTGAAATATATCTTTAAGGAGTTTGAAGAATTTTGTTATGTAAGCGAGCGAATTGCCCTTACAAGTTTGTCAATATCCTCGGGAGAATTATACAGCGCAAGAGTGGGGCGGACAACTCCCTCAAGTCCGTAGGAACGCAGGATAGGCTGTGCACAGTGATGTCCCGTTCTTACTGCGATGCCGTATTTGTCAAGGTGCTGTCCTACCGTTTCGTTGTCGTATCCGTCAAGAACAAAGGACAGCGCACTTGATTTCTGAGAAGCCGTGCCGATAAGGTGCAGCCCCGGTATCTTTGCAAGCTCCTTCATGCCGTAGGAAACAAGCTCATGCTCGTAGCGGCTTATTTCGGGCATTCCTATGGAGTTAAGGTATTCAAGTGCCGCTCCCAGACCAACAGCGTCCGCAATGCTTGCTGTGCCTGCTTCAAACTTGTTGGGGGCGGGATTGTATATGGTACGTTCAAAGGTAACGTCTGCGATCATATTTCCGCCGCCCTGATATGGTCTTGCGGCTTCAAGCAGATCTTTTTTGCCGTAAACAACGCCAATTCCCGTGGGAGCGAATATTTTATGTCCCGAGAACACGAAGAAATCTGCATCAAGAGCGGTCACATTTACGGGAATATGTGCCACCGACTGCGCACCGTCAATGAGTATACGCACACCGTGGGCGTGGGCTATTGAAATAAGCTCCGCAGCGGGCGTAATTGTTCCAAGAACATTTGAAACGTGAGCAGCCGACACAAATTTCGTCCGCTTGGTAAACAGCTTTTCATATTCGGAGAGAATTATCTGTCCCGACTTGTCAACCAGTGCCGCTTTTATTACCGCTCCCGTTTCCTGTGCGATAAGCTGCCAGGGAACAATGTTAGCGTGATGTTCGAGGAGAGTTACGATCATCTCGTCGCCCTCGTGAAGATACTGCTTCACATATGCGTTTGCAACAAGGTTTATTCCCTCGGTAGTTCCTCTGACGAAAACAATATTGTTCTTGTCGGGCGCACCGATAAAGTCGGCAACGGTCTGCCTTGCGCCTTCGTATGCGTCTGTGGAACGTGCCGCAAGAGTGTGAGCACCTCTGTGAACGTTAGAATTTTCGTGAGTGTAATACTCGGTAAGGCGGTCGATCACCTGCTGCGGACGCTGTGTAGTCGCTCCGTTGTCAAGCCATACAAGGTCGTGACCGTTTATCCTTTCGCCGAGAATGGGGAAGTCACGGCGTATCTGCTCCAGCGTTTTTGTGCCGACAATTATTGAATTATTGCCGCTCTGCCTGAAATTTCCGCTTTCCGAATTATTTGCCTGTGCCTTTGGAGCGGCTGTATTTTCCGACTGTGCCTGTGATACCACAACGGGAGAATATCCCGTATTTTTCGGCTGAACGGGTGCTTTTTCTTCTCTGTAGATACCAAATCCGTCAAGCTCCGAAACTATGGTGTTCAAATCACTTTCTTTAAGGGAATATTTCGGCTTATTAAGCTCATTTTCGGAAATTTGCGCCGCAGTGGTTATGTCCGTAAAGGGCAGAGTATATGAAGCAGTTCCCACGGGAGCAAAGCCGTCAAGGGGAGAGGGATAAAACTCGTCCGCAGTTACGGGGGAAGCTTCGTTCAAAACTTCCTCCGCCGCCCTTGCGTAACCGTCAAGACGGTTTATCTCACTTAAAAATGAGGTGGGCTCATAGCGGCTGACGTCCGCAGCTTCACGGTTAAAAAAGCTCCCTGCTTTATTTGCCGCCCTGCCTATTACCGAGGTATCGCTCTGTGTCAAAAGCTTTTCTATGCCGTCTGCACATTCGGCGGTATTGTATTCGGGAAAGATCCCGTTTGCCAGCGCTTCAAGCTCTCTTTCCGAGGGAAGTCTGTCAATCGTAGTCATAGTATTCACCTACTTCAACGTCCTCTAAAACTGCGATAGCGTCGTCCGAAAGGATAGCCGCCGAGCAGTAAAGGCTGAGCAGGTAGGAAGCCACGCCTTTGTCGTCAATTCCTCTGTATCTTACCGAAAGACCTCTGGACTGTTCGTTTTTCAGATTTGCCTGATACAGACCGATAACGCCTCTCTTTGCCTCGCCTGTGCGGATAAGGAGAATGTTTGTCTTTCCGCTCTTGCTCTTGGGATTTTTCAGACCGTCCACAAGGAGCTTGTCGGTGGGGATAATGGGAATACCTCTCCAAAGGATAAAGTTTCCGCCTGCAATATTTGCGGTCACCGGAGGAACGCCGCGCTTTGTGCATTCTCTCTCAAATGCTGCAATTGCTCTGGGGTGAGCAAGGAAGAAGGAAGGCTCCTTCCATACCTTTGTGATAAGCTCGTCCAGATCGTCGGGAGTGGGTGCACCGTTTCTTGTCTGGATGCGCTGTGAATCGGGAACATTTTTCAGCAGACCGTAATCGTCATTGTTTATAAGCTGGCTCTCCTGACGCTCACGAAGGCTCTCGATAGCAAGGTTAAGCTGCTCCTTAACCTGATCGTAGGGTGAGCTGTAAACGTCCTCGATCTGAGTATTTACGTTGATAATAGTTGAAATGGAGTTCAGACGGTATTCACGGGGCTGCTCCTCATATTCAACATAGCCCTGAGGAACGATGTCCGACTTCTTTGTTGCGCTGCACAGAACATCAAGAGGAGTGTCGCCCTCCTTAACTCTGTTCACACGGTAAATGCCCGATTCAAGTCCCTTGAATTCAAGAAGCTTGGTTATCCACTTGGGTGTGAGTGCTCCGTACTGGGGTCCGGTTTTGGTGACGTCCGCTAAATTATACGCCGCCTTTGCACCCAGTGCATTGATCTTTTCTTCTGCCATGATAGTTTCCTCCATATAATATAAAATTTATATATCAATCGAACTGCGGCGAAGAAATGCATTCGCCCATATCATCTGCCGAAATCCGAGAGAATATTTTAATACTGCGGCATTGACGGGTCAACATCTCTTGCCCATGCGTTTGTGCCGTCTTTGAGATTGAACATTCTGCCTGTATATCCCGCTTCACGCAGGGTATTCACCGCAAGAATGCTGCGCTTGCCCTCCTTGCAGACGAATACCGTATCAACAGTCGGGTCAAGCTCATTCTGCCTGCGTTCAAGCTGACCTATGGGAATTACCTTTGCGTCAAGGAATTTGGTTATTGCACGCTCATGGGGTTCACGAACGTCAATAATAGTTATCCTTTCGCCATCGTCAAGCCGGCGTTTAAGCTCATTTGCTTCGATAGCTTCAACAGGTGCTTCCTCCTCTTCCTGCTTCTTTATACCGCAGAAATCGGCGTAATCATATTCTTCAAGCTTTGTGATAGTCGGGTGTTCGCCGCAGATGGGACAGTTGGGATCCTTATGTATTTTCAGCTCACGGAATCTCATTTTCCATGCGTCAAAGTTTAAAAGCCGTCCCACAAGTGTTTCACCGCCGCCGACGATAAGCTTTATTACCTCGTTAGCCTGAATTGTGCCGATAATTCCGGGAAGTGCTCCCATTACACCGCCTGTTGCGCAGGAGGGTACAAGTCCCGCAGGAGGGGGCGAAGGGTACATACATCTGTAACAGGGACCTTCCTTTGCGAAATACACCGAAGCCTGTCCCTCAAACTGATACATTGCCCCGAAAACATCGGGCTTTCCGAGAAGCACACAGGCATCATTCACAAGATAACGGCACTGATAATTGTCCGAAGCGTCTGCCACAACATCATATTCGGAAATAATGTCAAGAGCGTTTTCCGCTGTGAGCATATAGTTGTAGGTTTCCACCTTTACAAGAGGATTTATCTGCTTTATGCTGTCCTTTGCGGAGGCTACCTTGGGTCTGCCGATGTCACGGGTGCCATGGATCACCTGTCGCTGCAGATTAGTCTCATCTACCTCGTCAAAGTCGATAATTCCCAGCTTTCCCACACCTGCCGCTGCAAGATACTGTGCAAGAGGCGCTCCCAGACCGCCCATTCCTACAATGAGGACTTTTGCGGCTTTCAGCTTTTTTTGCCCCTTTATGCCGACCTCCTGCAAAAGCAGATGACGGCTGTAACGGAGAATTTCCTCGTTTGTAAGCTTTTCGCCCTTTGTATCGCCGAGGACGCTTTCAATGGGCGCTCCGCCTGCAATGGCGGGAATGAGCATTATTTCGTCACCCGTTTTTACGGGAGTGTCGTTCCCCTGCAAGGCTTTTATATTTTCCCCGTTCACGAATACATTGATAAACGGACGGAGATTTCCACTTTCGTCAAACAAAGCCTTTTTCGTTTCGGGATATTCGTCCGCAAGTGAGCGAATAACCTCGCCTGCGGTATTTCCTTCAAGCTCCAGCTCCGAGCGGTGATTTGTGAACGAACGCAGGGTGGTTGGTATAAGTACGGTTATCGCCATAAAAAATTACTCCTTACTGCATACTGTTATTTTTTCTTCCGAAAACTGCATATCCTCCGCCGAAAGCACAAAGCTTTTGGTTTTGACTGCTTTTCCCTTCACCACGGACATTATAATATAGGAATAAACGGGCAATGCGTGAGTGCGGTCAAACTCCGAGGGGAAAACCTCGCAGTCGGGGTGGGAATGATAAAAGCCGATAATGTCAAGCTTTTTCCTCCGTGCGGTCAGTTCAGCCTTCAGCATAATTTCGGGGGGAATTTCAAAACGGCGGCGTTTTTCCACTTTATCATATCCGTTCTTGGCAGATTCGGCATACTCCGCAGTCTTTTCGCCGTTGTCGTCTATATATCCGAAAATTATGCCGCAGCATTCCTCCGGATAACGGTTTGCTCCGTCTTTCAGCATATGCTGTATAACGTCCTTTGAAAGATATATCAAACCTCACACCTCCCACAGCGGATTTGAAAGATACCGCCCTCCGCCATCGCAGAGAATGGTGACTATAACTGAATCCGGCGGTGCATTTTCAGCTGTTTTCAGAGCAGCAAGCACATTTGCGCCCGAGCTTATACCCACAAACAAACCATATTTATGTGCAAGGAGCTTGGTCATTTCATAGGCTTCCTCAGTGGATATTTCAATCGTTTCATCTGCAAGCGATTCATCAAAGAAGCTTGAACGAACGTGAGCCGATTGGTGCTTTATTCCTTCAATGCCATGAAAGGGTGAATCGGGACGCATCATTACAGCTTTTATGCCGCTGTTATATTCCTTCAGCCGTTTTACGCAGCCTGTGAAAGTTCCTGCCGTGCCCGTACCCGATACAAAGTGAGTGATACCGCCGCCTGTTTGTGACAGAATTTCTTTTCCGGTGCCGTTGTAATGGGCAAGCCAGTTTTCATTGTTGCTGTACTGGTCGGGATAGAAGTATGCGTCCGGGTTTTCCGAGATGATACGCTGAACCTCATTATATGCTCCGTCTATGCCTTCAAGGGGTGATGTTTCGATAATATCCGCACCGTAGGCTTTCATGTATGCCTTTCGTTCGGGGGAAACATTGTCGGGAATGCAGAGCCGCACCTTATATCCGAGTGCCGAACATATCATAGCGTAGGAAATACCCGTGTTCCCGCTTGTAGCGTCGATAACGGTCTTGTCCGACGTAAGCCTGCCGCTTTCAATGCCGCCAAGGAGCATAGCCTTTGCCGCCCTGTCCTTGACCGATCCGCCGACATTCATAAATTCCGCTTTGGCAAACAGCTTTACGCCGTTTTTCAGACCGTCTGTGTCAAGACTCAGCAGGGGAGTATTTCCGATCATATCGAGAACATTCATATTCTCCCTTCTTCCGTTTTATCGTTTTTTCGCAGCCTTTGAAAACTTTTCACAACATATGGCATTTTTCTTCCTGAAAGATCATTCAACAAAAAGTGCAGTGGAATAATACCTGTCACCGCTGTCGGGAAGAAGAACAACTATGGTCTTGCCCTTATTTTCGGGACGCTTTGCAATTTCAAGACCTGCATGGAGTGCAGCACCCGAGGATATTCCCACAAGAATACCCTCTGTCCTTGCGATCAGCTTGCTTCTGCTGAATGCGTCTTCATTGGAAACGGTTATTATCTCATCATAAATTTTGGTGTTGAGAGTATTGGGGACAAATCCTGCGCCGATCCCCTGTATTTTATGAGGTCCGGACACACCCTGAGAAAGAACGGGCGAGTCCTTAGGCTCAACAGCTATCACCTTAACATTCGGATCCTTAGATTTAAGATACTCTCCTACACCTGTAACGGTTCCGCCTGTGCCCACACCCGCAACAAAGAAATCGACCTTACCATCGGTATCATTCCATATCTCGGGACCTGTGGTTTCCCTGTGTGCAGCAGGATTTGCAGGGTTTTCAAACTGCTCGGGGATAAAGCTGTTGGGATTTTCCCCTGCAAGCTCTTCTGCTTTGGCAATAGCGCCCTTCATGCCCTTTGTTCCGTTTGTAAGAACGATCTCCGCACCGTATGCTTTAAGGATATTTCTGCGCTCAACGCTCATAGTTTCGGGCATTGTGAGAATGACCCTATAGCCCTTTGCAGCTGCAATAGCGGCAAGTCCTATGCCTGTATTGCCTGAGGTTGGCTCAATAATAACCGAATCGGGTTTCAGAAGACCCTTCCGCTCTGCGTCCTCGATCATTGCCTTGGCGATCCTGTCCTTAACGCTTCCTGCGGGATTAAAATATTCAAGCTTTAGCAGGATAGAAGCTTCAAGTCCTTCGCTTTTTTCGATATTGACTGCCTCAACAAGCGGAGTATTGCCGATAAGCTCTGTTGTGCCCTTGAAAATTTTTGACATATGATTTTCCTCCTCATATTTTTAAAAAATTTGTATTTGTTTTACTGACTTTATTATAATGCAGAAGCTTATATTTAGCAAGGAAAAAGTTTGATAACGTTTGCACAAATAGGCATAAATATTGATTATTTTCGCTTTCGGACAGTATAAAACGAGATGTATTTTACAGAATTGCCCCATATTTCCGAAAAATCTGCAAACGTTTGCACAGCTTGAAGCCTGCGTTTGAGAATATATTTTAAATTCCGAAGCGATCGTATTTCCTGCTTTTTTGTGCAAACATTATCTTTGATATAAAAACTATCTTTTCAGACTTTCAAATTCTTGACAAATATAGAAATATGTGATAAAATAGCAATATACCCTACAAAAGTGATATGTTTAATAGATATAGATATGCGAGGTTGATCAAAATGAGTAAAGGAGATATTTATGCTTGATCAATTTTCAAGAACCGAGCTTTTGTTCGGAAAAGAAGCAATGGAAATGCTGAAAAACAGCAGAGTGGCTGTATTCGGCATAGGCGGTGTGGGCGGTTATGCTGTTGAAGCACTTGCAAGGAGCGGTGTGGGGACACTCGACCTTATTGACGATGACAGGATATGTCTTACAAACCTTAACAGACAGATATTTGCCACACGAAGCACGGTGGGGAAATACAAGGTGGACGTTGCAGAAGCACGAGTACACGATATTTGTCCCGATACAAAAGTAAATACATACAAGTGCTTTTATATGCCGGATACAGCCGATGATTTTGATTTTACGCAGTATGACTATATCATTGATGCCATAGATACCGTAACGGGCAAGCTTGAAATCGTAAAGCGGGCAAAGGTGCTTAATATTCCCGTAATTTCCTCAATGGGCGCTGGCAACAAGCTTGACCCGACTGCGTTCCGGGTAGCAGATATTTACGATACAAAGGTCTGTCCTCTGGCAAAGGTGATGCGGTATGAGCTGCGCAGACTTGGCATAAAAGATCTCAAAGTGGTTTATTCCGAAGAAAAGCCTGTTCGTCCTATTGAGGATATGGAAATATCTTGCCGAAATCACTGTATATGCCCTCCCGGAACAGCAAGAAAATGCACTGTCCGCAGAGATATTCCCGGCTCTAATGCTTTTGTGCCGTCTGTTGTGGGACTGATAATTGCAGGCGAGGTCATAAAGGATATTACACGCAGCACACCCGAAAGGAACGATCAATATGTCCATTAAAGAAATAGCGGAAAAGGTCGGCGTTTCGGTATCTACCGTATCGAGAGTTCTGAGCAAGCCCGAATACAAGTGCTCGTCAAAGGAGCTTCGTGAGCAGATATTTGCCGCCGCCAGAGAAATGAATTATGTACCGAATGAATCCGCAAAAAATCTTCGTTCGGGTGAAAACAAAAAATCAGAGTCTTATCGTCTGAGCATACTTGTGACAAGGACAAACAGCTCGGAAACAGACCCGTTTTTCAGTGAACTAATCGGACTTATCCGGAGCGAAATAAACAAAAATATGTGTATGCTTATGCGGATATGGTATCGTCCCGAGTTTTCTGATGAAGGAAAATGTGCTGCTCTGAATATAAAGCAGTCTGTCAGAGAACTATATAATGGAGAAGCTTCGGACGGTCTGATAATTGTAGGAAAATGCTGTCCGCAGGTCATAAGGCAGCTTAAAGCACAGTGGAAAAATTTGATTTCGGTAAACAGAAATTCCACTAATTATGAGATCGACGAGGTGCTGTGTGACGGCAGAAAGATAGCATTGCAGGCTGTGGAATATCTTATCCGTCTGGGTCACAGAAAAATTGCCTATGTGGGTGAATGTCACAGTGAATTACGCTTCAAGGGATTTCAGGAAACACTTATCAAATACAATATCGAAACCGATATTGACTATATTATTCAAACGGGGCTGTCTGAGAAGGACGGTTACTCTGCAATGGAACGGATCATTCAAATGCAGAACAGACCAACGGGAATATACTGTGCCAATGACATTATTGCCATAGGAATGCTGAAGGCTCTGAATAAGTACAGCAGCAGATATTACGATCCCTCAATAATTTCAAGTGACGATATTGCAGAGGCAAGATATACAAAGCCTATGCTTACAACAATAAGCCTGCCAAAAGAAGAAATGGCTAAATTCACCGTATATCTTCTGCTTGACAGGCTGAATGGCGGACACAAGTCGGTAATGCGTACAGAGTTTGAAAGCAGTCTTGTAATACGAAGCAGCTGCTCACCTATGAATAATGCGGATATGATAGAGTATTACATATGACTGAAAAACCACATCGCCGCCAAACTTCAAAATAAGGTTGACGGCGATTTTCATCGTATAATATTTATCTTAAAGGAAGAGCTTCATAGGTCTTTCCTTCATAATAAAGGACAGTGCCGTGATAAATATGTACAAGAAATTCCTCGGTAACATCAGCAGGCTTTCCGAGATATGTTTTCTTTCCGTTTTCGGACGGTTTTACCACAAGCAGACGGAACTTTATATCTTCATCGGCAAGCCTTTCACCGTCGGTCACTATTCCGATATGATCCAACACCATACGGTTTGTCATATTTGCAATGAGATCATTTTTACCCGTTGTCTCTCGTTTTTTACATTTTGTGGTGTACCCTCTCTTAGATCCTTTGCACCGCTGAAATATGCGTTGCGCCATATGCTTGATTCCGAACTGTATGCAAGCTGCTCAAAGGCATCTGCGGCAAGATAAATTATTTTTTTATCCTGTTTTTGAGCGTATTTCACTGAGCGGTATGCACGCCGTTCTATCAGAAATTAAGAGCTTGTTTTGGATCAAAACTGCTCATACTTCTCCTCACAGCTTCGCATGGCAAGGATCGTGCGGCTTATCAGGTCGTCAAGCTCCCAGCCGAGCATTTGTGCGCCCCGTTCTATTACCTCACGGGAACAGCCTGCCGCAAAGTTTGCATTTTTGTATTTTTTCTTTACCGATCTAAGCTCCAGATCCGACACGCTTTTTGACGGTCTCATAATAGCCACCGCGCCGATAAGCCCCGTAAGCTCGTCCACGGCGTACAAAACCTTTTCCATTTCATGTTCCGGCTGAATGTCTACAGTCAGCGCATAGCCGTGACTGGCGACCGCATGGATAAGCCGCTCCTCTGCGCCGAAGTCACGCAGTATCTCTTGCTCTTTAATGCAATGCTCATTTGGAAATTTTTCAAAATCCAGATCGTGCAGCAGACCGACGATGCCCCAGAAATCTTCTTCATCGGCATAGCCCAATTCTTTTGCAAAATACCGCATAACGCCCTCCACCGTAACGGCGTGCCGCAGGTGAAACGGCTCTTTGTTCCACTCGCACAGCAGTTCCCATGCCGCTTCTCTTGTGATCTCTTTTGACATATATATGACTCCTTTTCAAGAAAATTTAATTTCATTACCCGGTTCGGGCAGCAATAACATATAAAACATATCAATGTTCTATGAATTATAATTATATCACCATACTATCTGTTTGTCAAGCGCATTAATGTAATTTTTATTTTAAATCGACTCTCTTGACATATCAAAGTACTATTCTATATTAAATCTATAGGAATAATATAATATTACGAGGTGAAAAAGGTATGAACATAAATCAGCTGAAATATGTGCTTGAAACTGCCGCATCTTCCTCTATGCGTGAAGCATCATCAAAATTATATGTTTCACAGCCTGCTTTGTCAGCAAGCATACACGAGCTGGAGGAAGAGCTGGGTATACTTATTTTTGAAAGAACAAATAAGGGCATTTCGCTTACCGATGCAGGCAGGGAGTTTCTTTCATACGCCAAGAATGCTGTAGGTCAGTATGAGGTTTTAGAACAGCGGTATCTTTCTAAGGACAGCGATAAAGAGCGTTTTTCTGTATCTACGCAGCATTACAACTTTGCGATAAAAGCATTTACAGATGTGATAATGGAGATCAAGCCCGATAAATATATCTTTTACGTTCACGAAACGAAAACGAAAGAAGTGCTTGAAGATGTCAAAAATATGAAAAGCGAGGTCGGCATAGTTTCCTTTTCGGGTTCAAATGAAGTGCTGATAAAAAAGCTTTTACGCGACTATCAGCTTGAATTTACGCCCATTATGAAAAGAGATACATATGTGTATGTATGGAAGGATCACCCCATTGCAGGGATAAACGAGGTATCCATAGAAGAAATGAAAGACTATCCCTGCATATCCTTTGACCAGAGCAATGACAGCAACTTCTATATCACGGAAGAGGCAATGGCAGACCGCAACTTTGATAAAATGATAAGGACCGATGACAGGGCAACGACTATGGAGCTGATAGCAGAATTAAACGGGTATTCTATTGGTTCGGGAATGTTGTCAGAAGCTGATGCAATATTGCAGGGACTTACGGCTGTAAAATTAAAAGAGGAAGATCCGCTTACCATCGGCTATATAACAAGAAAAGGAAGTACATTATCGGCATATGGAAGAAAATATTTAGATGAGCTTATGAAATACAAAGAGTTTTGACTTGGTGTTATAAGCATTATTTATCACCGATGATAAAAAATAACAAATTTACAAACGGTGCGGTCGGTGTTATAATTAAAGAAAGATGTATCATATAACGGCTTATGTCTTTGCAGGATATTGCTATATTTTTTGATTAAAAAGCCTACCAATCCCATATGTTAAATGTGAAAGGAGAAATATTATGCCGCAAATAGAATTATCTCCGCAGTAGAAAAGAATAAAACAGGATAAAACCGAGCCTAAGACGCGTACTCAAAAAATATTGAAGAGATTTCAAGGTACTCGTCCGAAGATAGATATTGAAAGAGGACGGTATTTTACAGAATCGTTTCGCCAAACCGAGGGACAGCCGCTTATACTTCGCTG
>CANRFB010000057.1 GCA_947629785.1 uncultured Clostridia bacterium
ATGAAAGGCGGCAGAGCCTGTTGGAGCATAAGCGGCGGAAACAACCTCGCGGCGTTACTGTGTAAATATTACACCGGAAGTAATGAAAACTTCAGGACAGAAATTGAAAACGCAAACTCACCCATATCAGCAGGAAAGATAAGATCCACTTCCGGAAAAGGTTATGAATTTGTACATTGTGATGAATTTTCTAAGACTTGCCTACTTTTGCTTGACACATACCCCAAATTAAAAATATTGATTTTGGGAAATAGATGTGGTATAATATTTATGACCCAATTAAACCTTTCCGGTTCATGAAATGAAAGGAGTTAGATCATGGATCTTTACGATAAAATTTATTCGGTAATGAAAAACGATATTGACGGCGGCTGCACATCGGGCGTAAATCTTCTTGTTTTGCAAAACGGCAAGGAAAAACTTTATTGCGAATACGGTTATCGGGATATTGAAAATAAAATTCCTATGTCGCGGGACACTATTTTCAGGCTATATTCCCAGACGAAACCTATCACCGCTGCAGCGTGTGTCTTGCTTGCCTCAAGAGGGAAAATAGACATTGCCGCAGATATTTCGGAATATCTTCCCGAATTTAAAGAACAGTATGTAAATGCAAACGGCAAGCGTGTTCCTGCGTCACGCCGTATAACTGTCAGAGACCTGTTGAATATGACATCGGGGCTTCCCTATCCGGACGAAAATACTGCCGGCGGACGTCAGTCCGGAACGCTTTTCTGGAAAATGGAAAACAGGCTTTATACCGATGATCCTATGACAACTGCGGAATTTTCACGTCTTGCCGGAAAGATAGATCTTTGCTTTGAACCGGGTTCAAAATTTATGTACGGAATTTCGGCGGATATTGTTGGAGCGTTAATTGAAAAAGTTTCGAAAATGAAATTCAGTGAATTTCTGAAAAAAGAATTTTTTGAACCCCTTGAAATGAACGACACGGATTTTTACGTTCCAGCCGAAAAATCAAACCGCCTTGCAAAGGTTTATGATTATACGGAAAACGGACTTCGTGAAATCAAGACCGATCACCTTGGACTTCGCTATATGCGCGATGTTCCTCCTGCTTTTGAATCGGGAGGTGCGGGACTTTGTTCCACGCTTGATGATTATTCGCATTTTGGTGAAATGCTTATTAACGGCGGAATTTACAAAAGCAGAAAAATACTCTCAAATGCGGCGGTGCAATTTCTTACACATGGCGGGCTGAAACCGGAGCTTATGCATCAATTAAGTGAAGGCTGGGACTGGATGAGCGGTTACACTTACGGCAATTTTATGCGCGTATGCGAAAATGAAAGCATGACATCATTATTTTCCTGCAAAGGGGAATACGGTTGGGACGGCTGGCTGGGAACATTTTTCTCAAACGAGCCGAAGCACGGAATAACTTTGCTTATGGGAGTTCAGCAGGCAGGCGTCGGAATGACCGGAGGTCTTGTGCGGAAACTTAAAAATGTTGTAATGAGTGAGTTGGCATACTGATGAATTTAAGTGATGTGCTGAAAAAAATAGACAAGTAAAATTGTCACACCTTGAATTTAAGATGCGACGATTTTTGAAACAATACCTATTAATTTCCCCCAATCTGCATTAAAATATCATATATATCCGAATTGATACAAATTGAACGTTCGGCGATCTCATCGGGAGCAAACGCTTCTCCATAGTTCAGACAAGCATAAAAAGCGTTCGGAGCGTTTGCTGTCATTTTCCAGAACGGGAATTTTATAATTGCAGGCGTATTAAATCCAACGCCAAGTTCAAGAAATAAAATATGCTGTCCGTCTGTATTTCTTAAAAATTCGCCGTAACGTCTGCTTGCATCGTGCCAGCCATTGTCCTCAGCGAATTTATCATCACTGCGCAAATTCATAATCATAGGCTTTCCGCACTGCGGGCATTTCGGAACAAGTTCTTTGGGTATTTTCATATTTTCCTGAAATTCGATCATATCCTTAATAATTTCTTCATTATCATAGGTCTTTTGACAGCAAGGCTCGGAGCATTGAAATAAGCCATAATCGCCCTGCGTGTAGAAAAGCCGTGATTTGTCAAATCCTGCTTTCTGAAATTGATGATCCACATTTGTCGTAATAACGAAATAATTTTTATCTTTCATTATTTCAAATAATTTCTTGTATGTTCCGTTGTCAATGTCCATATAACGGTTGCAGTAAATAAATCTTGACCAGTATGCCCACATTTCTTCGGGCGTTTCAAAAGGGAAAAATCCTCCCGTATACATATCGTGAAAGCCGTATTTTTCTTCAAAATCGCTGAAATATTTTTTAAAACGTTCTCCCGAATAAGTAAATCCTGCCGCCGTGGAAAGTCCTGCTCCCGCGCCGATAACAATTGCATCGGCAGTATCAATTTCTTTTTTAAGACGGTCAATTTCCGCTAAATGATCGCTTGTATATTTCATAATCTTTTTCTGTAAAAACATTGAAAATCACCTCTATATCATGGCTTTTCAGAAACTTTCGCACAGTCTGCACGGCAATTTCCGCCGCCTTTTCCTGCGGAAAACCAAAAACTCCCGTTGAAATACAACAAAATGCAATGCTCTTTATTTTATTTTTAACGGCAATATCAAGACAGCTTTTGTAACAGCTTTCAAGCAAATTGCAATGCTCATCGGTGAGTTGTTCCTGCACTATCGGTCCAACGGTGTGTATTATATTGCCGCAGGGCAAATTGTAAGCAGATGTGATCTTTGCTTGTCCTGTGGGTTCGGGAAAACCTTGCTTTTTCATAATTTCGGAACATTCGAGCCGAAGTCTGATGCCTGCAAAAGTATGAATGAAATTGTCAATACAGTTATGGCAAGGCTGATAACAGCCTGTCATTCCCGAATTAGCAGCGTTTACGATTGCTCCGCATTTCAGCGTAGTAATATCACCTTTCCAAAGATAAATTTTATCTTCAACAGGCGTTAAATTTTCAATATTCGTAATGCCTTTATTTTTTATGAACTCCGTTAGAAATTCGTCCTCGATACGCATAAAATCATCACTTGCGGGCATTGCAGGACGGATATTCACAAGACTTCTGTACAGCTTGAATTTATCGTTTTCATTTTCGGGAATTTCAATATCCGAAAATCTTTCATCTTCATTCAGCAGATACTGTATTAAAAATAATAATTGCCTGTTAGTATCCATTTTACCCTCTTTTCAGTATCGCATTTATAGGACATACTTTACTGCAAGCTCCGCAATGCAAACAATGTGTCTGATCAATTTTAAAAGGTTTTCCTTCTGTTATTGCCGATTAAGGACAGACATTCATACACTGCCCACAGGAAATGCAATTACTTGAAATTTCAAATCCTTTAAAATTTATCTTGCCGTTTCCTATCGTGTATGATTCTCGGAATATAGGATTTACTCCTAAATTGAAATATTCTATTTCAGCGTCTTTTATTTCAAAAATAACACCGATATATCTTTTTTCTCCCGAATATAAATTTGACAGATAAGGCTGTTCAGAAAAAATAATATCAATAAATTTTCTGCGTTCGGTTTCATTGACCGGTTTCGCAGTAGCAGACATTCGTATCATTTCTTTGAATTTGGTATAACCGAGTATCTGGACACGGCTGTCTGCTATCAATTCGTCATAAAATGCTTTTCCGGGTGCAGTAAAGAAGTACATTTCGTTTTCCGAATAGTGGATCGCACTTATGCAGCGCACTTGCGGACTTCCGTCAAGCCCTATCGTTGCAAAATTCAACACACCTATTTTTTGAAATTTTTCCATACAAGTTTTCGCATCCATAATTATCCCTCCACAATTTTTATCCTGTCTTTCCGGCGCGGTTTTGTATGCGGTATTTCGCCGTCAATATATCCAAGTACCACAAAGCATACACAGCCGTAATTTTCGGGAATTTCCCACTCTTTCAGCAGCTGTTTTCCCTCCTCACTTGCAAATGTTTCCGCACCTCTTGATACAATACAGGAAGATATATCAAGTTCGGCAGCCTGCAAAACTATATTTTCTGCGATACAAAACGCATCGGCTTCACGGAAAAGAAAATTATTCTGTCCGAAAATGCAAATAACCGTCGGTGCGCCGTAAAACCCATTTTTTATTTTCGGATCGTCAATAACGCTCGGCTGTTCTTTTGAAACATAATTCCCTATCAATTGCGAACGGTCAAAGGCTGAAACATTCATAATACCGAGTTTTTCAGCAAGTTCCGAATTATGTACGGCAACTATAATGCTGCGCTGTCCTCCGCCCGCATTCGGCGCGTAATTTCCTGCTTCAAGAATGATTTCAAGGTCGCTGCGGCTTATCTGTTTATCGGTATATTTTCTTATAGAATGGCGCTTTTTTATAATATCTATCAGCATAATTTTTCACCTGTATTCAAATTATATTCTTTCCAACACTGCGGATCGGGAGCATACATTTTGCCCGTATATCCGAATGTCACGGCAGGACAGCCGCGGCAGTACCCACGGAGTTCACATTTGCCGCACTTTTCAAATTTATCGAATTGTCTGTATTCTTCCAAATCTGCACCTGCAAACAGTTCATACATCGGCGTATCGAACACATTCCCGATCTTGCTTTCCATTCTCCTGCAAGCGTAAACATCGCCCGTCGGCAGGATCGTCATATGACCTATACCACAGTGACAGCCGTCATATATCATATCTTTATCTTGATCATCGGGTATCTTGAAAAGTCCTTGTTCATACAGATACAATGTCCATAGGTGGTCTTTATACTGAAATGTGGTCTTACAGCCGTTTGCCTTGTGCTGCTGAAATTTTTTGTAACACATATCGAGAAAATCGCGGTAAGCAAGCGGTTCAATGTGGTATTCTTCGGACTTCTGACCGCTTGTGGGACAGTATCTTCCAAATGCGAAAACGTTAACATTTTTCTCTGCAGCAAGGTCAATAAGCTGCGGAAAATCTCCCATATTCGCCGAAGATACCGTGGACATTACCGCGCAGTACATACCCGAATTTTTGATGTGATCAATTGCTTTCAGTGTTGCCTGAAACGAACCCTTTTTACGGAAATGATCGTGCGTTTCCTCCATACCGTCAAGCGAAAGCTGATATTTCCGACAGCCGTGGTCGTATAGCCTTTGACAGACATCATCATTCAAATGAAACGGATTGCCGAGAATTGCCCAAGTGATACCCTTTTCTTTCAGAAGTTCTGCAAGTTTCCAAAAGTTGCGATGAAGAATAGGATCACCGCCTGTAATGTAAAGATACGGCGTTCTGTCGAGTTTGCGGCACATATCCTCACAGCTTTCAACCACCTGTTTCATCTTATTCCACGGCATTTCGGTGAGGTTTTTGCAATTATCCTCAGCAAAAATATAGCAGTGCTTACACCGTTGGTCGCAGGTGTCGGTGATATGCCACTGAAAAGCAAAATACGGTTTCATACTGAAGTCCTCCGATTTATATAAACGCATTAGCGTATTTTTAATTTGCAGGCATACCGAGCAAGCCGATACGCCTGCTTTTTTGTTACTTCTTGTCGGGATCTGATGCGCCGCAGGCAGAACTGCAAGCAGAGGGTGCAGGATCGGCAGAACCGCAAGCGGACGGAGCGGGATCGGAAGTTCCGCAAGCACTGTTCTCTGCGCCGAAAGCGGCAACTCTGTTCAGCATTTCACTCATAGTTTTTACCTCCTTTTCTAAAATCAGGTCGCCCTGTTGAGATAAATATAGCACAAGTCCCCGTCCTGCGCAAGTACGCACTTTTATGTAACTCGGTAACTAAAAAGTAACTTTTACGATGTTATGGGATCAAACGGCAAAAAAATTTTTGTTGCTTTTTTGAATGTAATATGCTATAATGAATGTAACATCAATTTTGAAACCTTTGGAGGGTTTACTATGATAAAGAAAGAAGAACTGCCCGATTGTCCCGTTGCGACAACAGTACAGCTTATCGGAAACAAGTGGAAACTGCTTATAATCAGGAATCTGCTTGAACGTCCGTGGCGGTTCAATGAACTGCGCAAAGACCTTGACGGTATCAGTCAGAAAGTTCTTACCGAAAGCCTGCGGTCAATGGAGTCTGACGGCATTATAACGCGCACTGTTTACCCCGAAGTTCCTCCGAGAGTCGAATATTCTCTTTCGGAACTTGGGGAAAGTATGCGCCCTATCCTTGATGCAATGGCGGTGTTCGGGAATAATCTGAAAGATAGCTTGTAATTGAGATGAGCGTTGTTTACATACTATGAAACAGTACCACAAAAGCCGATAATATGTTATTCTGAAAAAGAAAAGCCGTAACACTTTGGTTTTAAGGTGTTACGGTTTTCTTCTGCCAAAATATCGGCAAACCTTTTTCTTATATTGCAGATACTCATTCCCAAAAGCAGCAAATAGAAATTTTTCCTCTACATAGACGATCTGCAAATGGTACATAATGACGGCAAAAACAGTCAGAATACACAATATCTGATTGAAAAATATTAATAGCACACCAATATCCAAAAGGTCAAATCCCAAAAAAAGCGGGATTACGGCTGATTTGATAAATGCCGGTCGTTACAAGCTCCGTTTCATCGGTTTTGGAAACTCCCGCCCGCCAATTATCACGCATAGTCTGTACTGCGGCAATAAATACAATTGTTCCTGCGATACTCATCATCGCGCCAATGATCCTGACGGCAGCAGGGCAGAGGCTTGTGCCGATGAAAATACAAATAATTTCCGTAACAGTAACAAGGATAGCGGCAATCTTCATTGTGACTTCTACAAATTTCGCAAAGCCGACCTTGTTCTTGCCAAGCTGGTCGGTCTGTATTCCCTGTTTCTTTTGCCGGATCATTTTTGCAAAATAGCAGCCATAGAAAACAATTAAAGCTGCTATGGAAATTATCTTAAATGCCATTGATATGTTCCTCTCAAATCCAAATTTATCGGTCAGTTTATCCGACAAAATATTTAAAAACACGCTGAAAATGCGGTTCGGATAAAAATTTATCTGAATTACTGTTTATGGCTCTTTCCAAAATTCTCCTTTATGAAAATTCAAGTTTCCGAGGGACTTTGCAGTCAAGCGGAACTTGACACACCCATCAGGGCAAATAATGGTCTTACTATATTTGCTGTCCCCTCCGAGATTTTCTAAGTCACCGCCGCTTCGCACTGCTTCCATAATAGGGTACAACATCATCATTGTTTTACTGCAAATACCATATCCCTCACTGTTTATAGGGCATCCGTAAGTACAACAATAAGTATCGCCTATTTCCTCACCATTACGGCAATAATTCTCGGTGTGGTCACCTTGAAGAAATCCTATAACTTCAATTTTGAACTCATATTCTTCATCATACCATTTTTTCATGTGTTTACCTCCTTTACAAATTTCGATTTGTAGAGCATATACCCAACTGTATTATATCATAAAAACACCGACTTGTCAAATTTTGCTTATGACAGATTTTTACAGTAGCAATCTATCAAAAATTATATATCCTCGCTCTGCTTTTTAAGTTTCCTCGCCAGTTCCTGCAAATTCTGACACGCATCAAAGCATATCTTATATGTCAGGATTTTTATCAGCTTCGTCGTTCATAAAATATTCAATATGTCGCACATGGGGCATTTGCATTTAACTTCAATTGCAAAGTAAGTTGAAGCTAACTCATAGTCAAAACATTTCGATCGCGAGCCAAAAGCACTTGAACTAACCCAATTTTTGTCATAGAATTTTTATTGATAAACTATGAATAGAGCAGTTTTCAGAGAGTCCTGCGGACTGTCTGAAAACCAAAATTGCGGCAGCGATTTTGTAAGAGCATTCCTGTCGCAAGACGGGGAAGTGAACGGACGGCGAACGCAGTGAGCCGGTAGCCCGGCAGTGTCGGCTATGCCGACCACGTCAAGGGCACACTCCCCAACGAACGCAGAGAGTTGTTAGGGGGGTGTGAGACGTGATGTGACACTGCCTCTTATGCTCTTTAACCTCTCCGGCGCTTAAAAGCGTAAGCGGATCGGCGGAGAGGTAAGTTTGAGTCAGCGATAGCGTTTGCTGGAATCGTCACATAGGCAAGCCTCTTTTTTCGATAGGAACAACACCCACTTTGCGCTAACGCCTTGTTAAATGTGCATATGGTGCAGCTTTGATTTTCAAATTTTAGGTATGCTGTGAACGAGAAATGCACGGATAGGCAAGGCTTCCTTTTTAAGGCATATTTGGCTTTAATTTCCAGTAAAAGAGGGGCGTTCGGATCAAAAATAGAACGAATGTTTCGGCTATGAGAGCATCAGGAAGCCTCTTTTGGAGAGAGTTTAACCGCTCAATTGGAGCACAAGAAATAATAATAAATCTTGTCAAAAATATTGTTCTTTTTGTAAATTATTTGTCAAACTATGCGCGCTTGAATTGTCAACTTGTATACATATGATTTCCAATTTGGTGATTGCCAATGTATGAAACCGAATATTTGCTTCGATTGTATTTCATACAAATATTGGAAAATTTAAAGCTGATCAAAGACAATGCAGGATCCGGTGAAATATTCAAAAAGTGCAAAGTAAAAGGAGCTGCTTTGAGCAACTCCTTTACACAAATATCCCTTATGAAATATTTTAATTTGAAACAATATCAAGTAAATGCTGATAACTATCCACAACATCATAAATGACGTTATCACTGCTGATCGCCTTAAAATGCTCCTTTGCGCAGTGTATTTTACCGCTTTCTATCTCACGCAGCTGCATAGACGACATTGATCCCTTTGTTTCCGCTACAAAATAAATGTGTTTTACTTTTCCCTCATAGAATGCGATCGCCCAGTCGGGATTGTACTTTCCCACAGGCGTGGAAATATAAAAACCGCTTGGAAGTTTTACATAAACAGCAACTTCACTTCTTGTATCAAGCTCATGGGCAAATTCTTTTTCTCCCGTTGAATCATATACAAGATGATCGTAAATGTGCTTTTCGGTTTTCATTGCATTGACGCCCAGTTTTCCTTTGATAGTCGGTTCAGTGAAAATGTCCGTGCCATATTTTTCGTCAAGTATATGGTAGGTAATGTGTTCAATTATTGATGTGGCTTTCTGTTCATTTATAAGCTGTGCAGTCTTGATAATAAATTCTTCCGGATTATATTTATATTGCTCAAATACGACTTTCTCTATTCCGGTGAGAATATGAAGAATATCTTTTCTTGTCAGTCCGGTTTCTGAAACAAGTTTGCCGATAAGGTCATACTTTACTCTGTTGTCAGGCAGAATAGTGCGCTGAACGGTGGCAGACTCATTTTTACTGAATGCTTCTCCTCTTTCAAGAGTTTCTTTTGATTTTATCGTATCCATTTCGCCCGTTTCAATATTATATGCAATTTTATGTACTCTGAGTTTACTGTTAAGGGCATTTATGGAATTACTTATCAGTTCTTTCGGGTCAAAATCCACTGCATAGACAGTTCTTGTGTTGATCTTATTCCAAAGTGCCTTGAATTCCGGCATGGCAAGTTTTTTATCGTCAACTTTAAGCTCAACATTATTTTTTCGGGCATCTTCCGGCATTGCGGAACGTTCATCGTAAATGCTTTCTATTATCTCAATAACATCTGCCGCACTGTCGGCAACCTCTTCGTCAACTTTTATGCTGCCGTTGGCTTTGTCCTCGTAATATTTTTCTGTCAGCTGTCCGCGCTTGATATAGCCGTTTGTTATCATATCTTCATAAATGACCTGTGCCGTATCATCGTCAATGATCTGTGTATTGCCTTTGCTGTCGGTAATTTCTCTGCCCTTGAACAGTTCTGCGGTGACGGTTTTCGGTCGGTATGCGACTGCTTCTGCTATCTCGCTTTGCAAGCCTTTTGCAAAACTGTCATAACTTTCACTTGCAATAACGGTAAGAACGTTGACATCATGCACTTCATTTCCCAGTACGGAGCTGTCCATTCTGTCGCCGAATTCGTTGACACAAAGGCGCAGACCTCTGCCCACTTCCTGCCGCTTGCGGACCTCACTTGCAGACTGCTTCAATGTGCAAATCTGGAACACATTCGGGTTGTCCCAGCCTTCACGCAAAGCCGAGTGCGAAAAGATAAACCGTACAGGTGAACGATTCGGATCACGGTCAAGCAGCAGTTCTTTATTTTTCATGATAAGGTCATATGCGGACACATCATCGGAAGTTTTTTCTTTTTTGTCAATTTTGCCGTCTGTCAGCTTTCCTTTTTTATCTATGGAAAAATATCCTGCATGGGTGCTTTCGGCGGTTATTGAATCAAGATATTTCAGATACGCTTCATCGCCGATCTCACGCTGATAATTTTCAATTGCCGCCTTGTATTCCTCCTCAAAAATATCCGCATAGATACCGTTCAATGCAGTTCCGTTTTCATCATATTTTTTGTATTTTTCCACTTCGTCAATGAAGAAAAGCGACAAAACTTTTATTCCCTTATGAAAAAGCTGACGTTCCCGTTCAAGATGAGAAAGGATCGTTTCGTGTATCTGTATGCGCCGTATCTGTGCCTCGTCAACGTTGCCAAGCACTTCACCTAAAAACAGCTTTTTTCCGTTTATAAATTCTATATGATCGTCCCTTGCGTCAATTCGGGAAATGGTATATCCGTCCTTGTATTCTTCCAATTGTCCCGACTGGTCATAAAGGTTAAAACCCTCACCGGCTGTTCTGCTGACCTGACGTACACCTGTTTTTCCCTTGACATCAAAGCGGATCGCTGCCGTGGGATAACTGCCTGAAACATTGATATTTTCAAGAAAAACAAATCCCTCTGTTCCCGTTGTTCCGCTTGCGCTGATACCTTTAACGGCTATCTTTTTGACAAGTTTCTTGTTGTAGGCTTCCAAAGCGTCAAGACGGTATATCATATTGTAAATGCTGTCCGCTTTATGTGTTGCGGAATAACGGAGCGTAAACAGCGGGTGGAATTCTTTCAGCCGTTCCTTTGTCTGCTTGCCCTCAACCGACTGAGGTTCATCAATGATAAGTATAGGATTTGTTTTTGCAATAATATCAATTGGACGGCGGGAACGGAATTCATCTAACCGCATATAAATTCTTCTTGCGTCCTTGCCTTTTGCATTGAACGCCTGAGAATTTATTATCATTACATTGATATTATTGTCGCTTGCAAACCTGTCAATTTCGGTCAGTCTTGCGGAATCATAAATGAAAAAACGTATCTTTTTCTCGTATTCTTCCGCAAAGTGTTCCTGCGTGATCTGAAAAGATTTATACACGCCCTCACGGATCGCCACACTGGGAACGACCACAATAAACTTGCTCCAGCCGTATGCCTTGTTAAGCTCATACATAGTCTTTATGTAAGTATATGTTTTTCCGACACCTGTTTCCATTTCAATTGTCAGATTATATCTGCCCTCTAATTTTTCAGAGGGTTTTATGTGGCTTGACATTTGTACTTTCCGGATATGTTCCAGTATAATATCATCATTCAGTGCGGTTATGAGCTTCTGATTTGCCCAACCTGTAAAATCCTTTTCCGTATCTGTCAGCAGCATATCGCCCTTATCTATCATATATGTCGGTGTTAAATGCGGCTGTCCTGCAAAAACATCAACAACAGCTTTTGCGGCGTCCGCTTGAAATTTCTGATGTTTGAACTGTAATTTCATGCTGTGCCTCCGTTTTTCTTTCTATTAAGATAATTAGCACAATTCTGATAATTGGTATTCCGATTATCTGTAAATTTCTTTTCAATTTCTTCTGCCGATTCAGATAAATTAGAAGATTGAACAGAAACATTGTATCCTAAATGAAACATCATATAAATAGCAGCATTTGCGAATGCTGATAGAAAACTAATATCAAATGCAGGTGGATTATTGCCTTCAAAACAGTATCTCCATTTTACAAAAGCATCAGACATTATTACTAATTCTTTTTCGCATTTTTGAACGTCTGCATATTCCGGTTTCTTTGTAGCAAGGAAAAGCCACATACTATTTCGTATGCTTTGGGGGAGCAAATCAAATAAAGACTTGATATTATGTTCTTTCCCATAACCTATACCTTGTTCAGTAAGTATTGCTTTTAAGGTGATTTCTACTGCAAATGTTCCATTTACTATTCTTGGTATGAACAACAGCATGGGATCATCAGCAGGATCGCTAATTTGTTCCAATGCAGCATAAGCATTATAAAATGCTTTAGCTTGATGCACTAAACATTCATTATTCATTTTAAATCACCCTGACCCTTGTATCCGGCGAAAGCATTTTGAAAATTTCGCCCACATTGATCTTAGACGGGCTGTCCGCAAAGCTGTCATCACGGAAAACGGCTCTCAGCGGCTTGCGTTTTGCAATGGTTTTTATCACGCTTTCGGGAATACTTTTATCAAAACAAGCGATAAGATCGCCGTCATTGTAGGTATGTACCGTTACGCTCTCGATCTGTTCGGACTTGTACGGCATAGACAGCGGCAAGCCCCAATCAAGCAGACAGCCGAAAAGCAGATCAAGGTCTGTTCTGTCGGGTTTGATATTGTTTTCAAGGTTCGCAAGCATTTGTTGGTCTGTTTCTGCGGGCGTGTAATAAACATCTTCCATATTGGTATCGTCAAGTTTAAATACACGAAAACCCGTGTCGAGTGTGGAGTGTTGAGAGTTGAGAGTGGAGTGTGCGCTTTCATATTCGCTAAGTATCTTCGCTCCTGCCCTGCGGATACGCTCCTTGCCTATCTCGCATATATTCGTGTAGCCTGCTTTATATGATTCGCTGTTTTCGTCTGTTTCTTCGGGAAGTTGTACCATAATAAACTTGCGGTGTCCGCCGTCATCTGCATTTAACTGCATAACGGCATGGGCGGTGGTGGCAGAGCCGGAGAAAAAGTCGAGGATAATATCATTACCTGTTGTAGCTAACAAAGAAAAGTGTTTTATTAAATTAACAGGTTTAGAAAAATCAAAAATTTTTCCCAGTCCAAGTTCAGATAGCATAGCCGCTCCTTTTGCGGTTGTACCAATATTATCTAATAGCAAGGTATCGTATGGCGTTAATGATACACCGGCTGGGAATTTTCTATAAATATTGTATTTACCGTTCTTTTCCTCTAATTCTAAAACTCCAGCTGATAAAAGTTGCTTTGACATTTCTTCGCCAACTCTCCAACGTCCTTCTGACCCATCTTCCTTTATGGGATAAACTTGTATGTCATTGATAATAATTGGATAAAACATTGAGGGTCTATCTTCTCTTCTATCTGCAACACCCCATTGACGTAAATTTTCTTTTCTTCCCTCTGATAGTTTTTCAATCATTTTAAAACTCACATTAGTAATATTTTTGGAGTAACACAAAATATATTCATGAACTGCTGAAATTGTTGATGTGGTTCCAACTTTGCCGAGTTTTGATTTCCAAACAAAGTTGCAAATAAAATTATCTGCACCAAAAACTTCATCACAAATTTTTTTCAAATTTTCCACTTCATTATCATCAATAGAAATAAATATGACCCCATCATCGGTAAGAAGATTTCTTGCAAGCATAAGCCTTGAATAGATCATACTGCACCAGTCGGAATGAAATCTGCCGTTTGTTTCGGTATTTCTGAAAAGCTGGTTGCCCTCCTCATCAAGCTGTCCGATTCCTTCGGTATATTCTTGTTTAGACATAACAAATTCATCACGGTAAATAAAGTCATTTCCTGTGTTGTAGGGCGGGTCTATGTATATCATTTTCACCTTATTAAGATAACTTTCCTGCAAAAGTTTCAGCACTTCCAGATTGTCGCCTTCAATGTAGAGATTTTCTGTTGTGTCCCAGTTCACGCTCTCCTCTTTACACGGGCGCAGAGTTTTGCGGATAGGCTTATTCGCCTCGGCAATTGCCGCTTTTTTGCCCACCCATGTGAACTCGTAGGCTTCATCACCCTCGGCAATATCCTCCGAAAGCATAGCACGGAGCATTTCAAAATTAACTGCTTTTTTCAATTTGCCGTTCTCGTCAGCCGTCTCCGTGATGCAGTTGGGAAAAAGTGCGGCGAGCTTTTCGATGTTCTTATCTGTGAGATTCGGGGATTCAAATTTCATTTTGTCCATGATAATTCCTCCGGTTGTTTTAAAAGTATTTTCGGTTCGGCGTTAATTTCCGCCTGCCGATTAAATTGTTTTCCTTCTAAAGAAATCTGAGTTCATTAACGCTTTCCGGCTGCTTTTTCAATATGCGTAAATCGAAAAACAAGATGCAGCAATTGATACTTTACTGCCTTTTTGTATACTGTCGATTAATTCATTGCGTAAACGAACGGTAATATTATCAATTACTTTCATAATCAAGCCCCTTTAATAACACAAAAAGTATATAATCTATATTCTATATTATACCATAAACCTCTTCCTCTTGTCAACAGGTGGATTTAATTGGTAAACAACAAATGTAGATTTGTCAATGATATGTTAAAGTTCATCGAAGTCAATCTCTGACATATACATCATTAGAAAAATTTAACGATACCTCTTGATTTTTATGCAGCTTTGTGGTAAAATGTAGATAACAGTTAAGAAAGCGGTGATACCGATGTCAATAATCATAAAAACCAAGGAACAGCAGCATCAGGAAGATCTGATACGTCTGGCAAACTTTCGCCCTATTGATGATGATTTCATGCGGGTACTGTTAAAGGACGATCTTCCCCTTGCGCAGGAGATACTTCGCATAATTTTGCAGAAAGACGACTTGGTTCTTCTTTCCGAACAGACTCAATACGATATGAAACGCCTTGCAGGAGCAAGATCACTGTGTCTGGACGTTTACGCCACCGACAGCAAAGGCGTAAAGTATGACATTGAAGTCCAAAAAGCCGATTACGGCGCAGCGCCGAAACGTGCAAGGTATCATTCCTCCGCAATGGATATTGAAAATCTGAAAGCAGGACAGGAATTTGAGGAACTTCCCGTTACATATACTATTTTCATCACCGAAAATGATGTGTTTGGTGGAAACAAAGAGGTATACCGCATTGAACGGATAAATGTTGATATGAAGATCCCCTTTGACGATGACGAACATATATTGTATGTAAATGGAGCGTTCAAGGGCGATACGGAGATCGGAAGATTAATGCAGGACTTTATGTGCAGCAACGCTGCGGATATGCACAACGAACGTCTTGCGGAGAAAACGCGATATTTGAAAGAAACACCGAAAGGAGAATCCGAAATGTGTAAATCTATGGAAGAAGCTATGATTGAAACCCGCAAAATGGAAGATGCTATAATAGCATTGAAAATGCTTGAAGGCGGTAAGCTGACATTTGATGAAATTGCTAACTACAGTGGTCTTACAGTCGAAGAAGTGACAGCACTGGCAAAAGACTACAACTTAATGCCCGTCTGAAAAAAA
>CANRFB010000058.1 GCA_947629785.1 uncultured Clostridia bacterium
ATAAACCTATAATATGGTATGTATTTGATATTCCCTTTTGTTTCGTATATGTTCTTTGAAATTACAATTTTTTCATATCTGTCCGAAAGAAAATCAAGATCTGCTGCACATGATTTTTCGTCCGAAACGGAAATTTTGATCGCTGTTTCCCGACTCGTACATACATAATCAATTTTGCGGTTCTTATCGGAATATTCAATACAGCCGTTATTGGGAAGCAAGCTCCTGACATGGCATTTTACAATTTCATTTAAAAGAGCTGAGGGTATATTATCAAACGTTTCTTCAGATATGTTCCGAATAAGATCAATATATAGCATCGGATATTTTATGTGGGTATTCATTCTTTCAATTACGGTATTTTTATCAAAATTATCATTGAACGGCGATAAAATTTTTTGATAAATAGTTTCATCTGCATTAAGATCATCGGTAATATAAGTATTTGTTATCGATCCGCAGTTATTGAGGAATTGCAGGCATTGTTTAAGTTCAAGTGCCGTCATTGATTTTAGATTTTCATATTTTCCATCAATGAAGCCTCTGATATTTTGGTCATTAATAAAATATTCTGATCTTGCAAAATACGCATATAACACGTCAAGCAATTTATCTACGGTTACATTGGAACAATCATTGCCGTCTATAATGTTGATGCTGTGTTCATTGGAGTAGATCGTTTCGTTCAGGCAATCAGCAAGATAATTCTTTATATTGCCAAAATTTTTATAAAACTCTTTTGTACCTTTTAAAAATTCCGGATAGTTTTCTTCTGACGGTTCGGGAATATTCATATAATTAAGCCATTCGCGGTAACTTAAAAAATCGGCGTAAATATAAGCTGCATCATCTGCAAATGTCTGATGTCCCCAACTGCTCAAGGCTTTTGATGGATTTCCCGTAAAAACAATTTTGGTATTTGTATTTTCAATGGATTCAAAAGCATATTGTATATCAATAATTGACCAATCGGGGTTATGTATATACGTTGCTTCATCAATAAGAAAGAGCGTTTTGCTGTTTTCGTTCACTGTGTCTATTATATCGTCTATAAATTTGTTTTTCCCCACAGACGGTATGGGTTCACGTTTTGCATCTATGTATAATACTTTTTCAAAATCACTGCTTGCCGAAAATGATTCATATAGCTGTTTCAAACAGACTGTTTTTCCACACCCTTTGAGACCTGATATAAAAGTTACACTGCTTCCTTTTATTGCTTTTTCAACATCGTAATAAAAGCTTCTTTTGAATTGGTAACTTTGTTTCATACTATACACCTTCTTCTGTTTAAATATCTGCTTAAAACAAAATATCCGGCAAACGGTAAAGTTTGACCGGATATTTCCAAACATCATACGCCATGCTTATTCGTGTTTTCGTCGAGATTGCTAACGTGGTTGTATATATTATGTACGCCGTGATTGCAGATAACGGCACAGAGTTTGCATAGAACTTCTGCTGTCAAAAAGCTTTACTGTTTATGATTATATTATAACACATTAAAATCGGCTTGTCAAGAAATTTTTTTCGTCAGTTTTCAGCAATTTCGACAACATTTTTTCTGTGTAAGATTACCTGCCATTCCTGATAAAAAACGGTAAACAGCTTTTCAATCCTTCTTTCCGCTTTCCCGAATAGGGAAGTCAGCAGATTTTTGCTGCTGTGTTAAAATTATTCGATTGATCATCAGTTCTGAGCGATACTCCGTTTGACCTTCTCAACCTCATCAAGAGGAATTTCAAGAAGTGAAGAGATTTGACTTGGGTCAAGTTTATGAAGCAGCAGCTTTTTGATTGTATTGGATTGTTCTTCCAGTTTGCCTTCAGCTCTGCCTTGTTTAACGCCTTTATTAAGTCCATCCTGATAAAATCCTGTACTAAAATCACACATATCCTCAAACGCCTCCTCTACATTCTCGGTCATTTGTATGTTATAATCACTTTCGAGCAGTTCCTTTTTCTTCCCAGCGGTCAGTTCCTGCGTAAAGATAAGACTCAGCATTCGTATAAGTGGGTGTTCTGATTGCGATGCCGAATCAAAATCTTTTAGTCCTACGATTGTCATATTTATAAGGTCGTAATTTTTACGTTCTTTGTTTTCTTCTTCAAGTGTTAAACGTGTTTCTCCGTGAATTATCTCCTTTTTCACGCTGAAACGTGCAATGGTGTCTGTGTATGCTTTATTCGGGTGTAAACATACCCAAATTGAATAAACTTTGCGTATCTTTCCGTAGTCAGAACCGGTAAATACCGTGCCATACTGGTCGGATATCATTCTTGAACAGTAATACAGTGCTCTTTTCAGGATACTGTACCCCGGTCTGTTGGCATTCTGAGCTTCAAGGTTTATTATCAACTGTATGTAGCCATCATCGCTTGGTGCCTTTACATTGAACCTGATATCAAAGAACCGCGTTCCGCTTTTTAATGTGGAACTTTCACTGTTTGACTGCTCTATAACAGGTGTTCGTTTGGTCTGGGGAGCATCAGGGTCAAGGGGTATCTCTGAAATTACTCCGTCTTCCATAAGAGCAATAATGTCAGCCGTTTCCATTCCCTCATATTCCGTGCAGACATATTTTAGTATGGGAGCAGCAAATTCCTTGCAGGAAAGGACTTTCTTGCAGGCGGCATCGCATTTGGGGTCTACCGGTTTATCGGAAATGCTGTCTATTACATCTGATTCGTAAGTAGGTGCTTCTGCCACTTTGCCATCTCCCTTCTGTCTTCTTCTATTCCATTGTACCACAACAGAACAAAAAAATCAATAGTTTTTAAAATTTAAATTTGCTATATTTTTCCGTATCTGTTTCATATAACAGGAATTTCTTCGGTTGTCATTGTTTCCTCAGTTGTTGTGATTTCGGTTTCCGTCTGACTTGTTGTAACTTTCGTGCTGTTTGTATTACCGGAACAAGCTGTCAGAATTGACAGCAAAAGGATTGCAGCATGTAAAAAATAACTTTCTTCATGTTTTTTCTTGTATCTATTTCCGTTATATCAGCAGCAGTTTCAGACTCCATAACAGTTGTTGGTTCTGTTGTAGCTGTTGTTTCTTCCATAGTCGTAACTTCTTCGAAAGCCGTGGTTTCTTCGGCAGTCATAGTTTCCTCAATAGTCGTTATCTCCGTTGCAGTCTGACTTGTTGTAACTTCCGCAGAAGTTTCGGGAGCTTTCACGCTGTTAGTGCTGTCTGAATAAGCTGTCAGTATTGACAGAAACAGGATCACCACAAGTAAAAAAACAAATTTTCCCATGTTATTTATCCTCCTCTCAATGTTGAAATCAGTGTCATGAAATAAATAAAGGCAAGCGCCTGAAAACGCTTGCCGTGATTACAATGGTACGTCTGTCAGAGCTTAAATGAAAATTTAATGTCGTTAACTTTATTTTAACATACTTAGATAAATTTGTCAAGAGCTTTTTTAAAAAATTTTTTATTTCTAATTGTCAAACTAACAGTGTCACACGGCAAAATCGCTCCGGCACAAAAGCACAGTTTTTTTCCTAAACCTTTTATTATACAAATGAGTTTTCATAATATGTTCATAATTGCAATTTTTCATTGTATATTATAAATATATATTTTCTCACATATACATATAATATAAAAAAAGTTGTGTTTCTGTGCCACAGGACTTGAATTGTCTGTCCGTCATATCCTGATTTTTTGTAATTTACCTCAAACCACGCAAAACAGCCATTTGACGTTAAGTTACAGCAAAGTAATTGTTCTGCTTTTTCGCAAGTTTTTGTATCTTTAACGGACAAATAATGGACAACAATTATGACATACTCCTGTATAAATTTTTCGTAAACCGACTTTACATAAGGTCGGTTTCTATATTTTGACAATAGTCAATTTGAAGGGTACACTTATGAAAGAGGATTGCTGCTAAACGCTAAAATATTATACAAGAACAGCAGGCGGATTTTTATTCAGCCTGCTGTTCATTAATATTATTTATTTTTGCCGTTTTCGTCTGAAAATCAGGATTGTTGACAATACTGCAAAACCTATAATTATGAAATTATGATTCTGCAAATCAATTGCACTGCTATCTTCCTCTAAATAACTTCTGGACGAAACATCTTCAATGTATGAATAGCTGTCGATCACAATAATGAACTCAACATCATCTTTTAATGTGAATTTAGCTTTTCCGGCTTTTATTTCAACTGAATCAATAAATTCACCGTCGGTCGTCAGAATATTGGCAAAATATCCGTTGTTCTCGGATCTCACATTTACAGATACATTCTCTCCGGTTTTTGTTCCCCTGACCTTAGACGTTTTTCCTGTAATTTTGTTTTCGACCTTTACAGACAGACTCTTTGATTTGGACGAATTTGATACAGTAGTGTTTTGATCAGTTGTAGTAGAGTTATTTTGCGGCGTAGATGGAGCAGAAGGAGTATATGGCGTGTTGCCGGTAACAGATTCTTTTCTGATAACATATCCACAAATTGTACAAGAGTATACTTTTTCTCCGTTTATTAAAACCCCACTATCTAACGTATGTGTTGCAATATCTATTTTTGCCCCACAAGTACACTCATGCCAATGAGAATTAGCATCTTGATTCCAAGAACTTAAATATGAATGTGAATGTTCTAAAGGCACTGGCTCTTCCTCAGCAACTTCAAATTCATTTTCATCGGACATAAATTGTTGCAAAACAATATTTAAGTCTGTTCCGTATTGACCTATCATGTTAGTTTTTATAATAAGGTGATCCCAGTCTTTAGTAGTGGCTTTTAATGTTGTAAGTAAATGGTCATTATTTATATCCGCTACAATATGATCTTCGTATCTATTATCACCATTGAAATCAACTTTTGCTTTTGAAATTGGTTCTGTCCCTTCTATCTTATTTCCATTAATGTACCAACTACTTCCAATGCTTTTTGATGTTATGTTATTTGGGTCAATACCATCATTTTCATTTAATTTCCATTCATTCAATGCTGGTAAATCATATTCTGAATAATTCATGGCATCTAAATCAAAATTGTGTCCTCCACCATTCTCATAAAATAATCTTAACCCTCCTGAATTAAAACTATAATTCATAATACTTAAATAATTTGGCTTATTATTTGTATTATCGCCTTGACCTGTTTCATCAATTCCTCCATGATGCAAACCTAACGTATGCCCAAGTTCGTGCATAAATGTCAATGCAATATCATAGTTCCTTTGATACTCATTATTATATGAAAGCTTATTAAAAAAAGACCCATATGCGATAAACATATATTGTCCAGGTAAACAAGCCTTTCCAGTAACTTGTCCCTCCGTCGTCATATCCCACACGATATCCTCGCCAAAAATACAATGTCTAAATACAAGCGATCGTATTGGAATATTATTGAAATTATCATTAATGAATTTTTTCCACGTTATAATTGGGACTGATTCCATACTATTAATCCAAACTGTACCACTTATTGGGTTTGAGCCTGTCATATTTCCCCATATTTCGCCTGTTACATAGTCAATAGATGAAAAGCCAGCATCAATATGCAGATTTATCTCATGTTTGTCATATTGAGCAGAAACCATGTCAAAAAATAGTTGCATATTTGACAAGTCAAAATTGGACTGATAATCAATCTCAACAAAAATATCTTTTCTATTTGGATCTGCTCCCATTGCAGGAAGATCAAGAAATTCTCCCTCATAGGTTATACCGTACATTTCCCAGACATCAGGCAATCCGTCACCGTCCGTGTCTGTTTCGTCGTATTTTTCCGAAACATCGACTGCATTTTCGTTAGTGTATTCCACGAAGACTTTTTTAGAATAATTTTTTTCAAAACCGCCGTCAGCCTTGACAATAACCGTTATTTCCGGCTGTGACGATACATATTTTTGCGGATATAGTGTTATTGTTCCTGTACAGTCTTCGGTATTCATTCTTAATTGTTCAAAATTTGCTGTATACGTTGTTACATTGCCGCTCTCATCAAAACTAAATCCTTCAGGTGCAGTAATAGTAATATCCACATTTGTAAGAATGACATCATTCCCATATTCATCTTCAAAAGTATCTATCAGGTATACACCATAATAATACTTTAATTCTTTGGAACTTGGAGTAAATTGACCGCTTTCGTATTTAAATTTAAGGATTTCTGCTCCATTGATCTCAAAGCTAAGAAGTTCCTTATAGTCTGTTACGTTATAAACCGCATAATAACTTATATCACCATTTTTACCGGAATAACCGGTGTCCTCTTCAAGGAAATCAGCAATGCCGAGCTGTCCGGCAGTGATCATAGTTTTTGACCAACCGCCAAAAGTACCGCCTGTCGAACTAACGGGTGTGCCCCATTTTTCTTTGTCATACTTAGGGTGTTCACCTATATTATATTTTTCCGAACAGATAAGAGAACCATCATCATTGAACCAGTTTACAATATATGTATCTGTTTCCTGTTCATCAAGTGCAACAAACGGTATGCTGTTTTCATTTGCATATGTTTCGGCAGTTGAACCGGTGTATCCATAAATAGTTAGAATATCATCACCAATAAATGCGTATTCTTCAATTGTTGTGACACTTTTAGGAATTATTATCTTTTCAAGAGAAGTACAAAGTCTGAATGCACTCTTTCCAATAGTTGTTGTTCCATCGGGAATAGTAATTTCTTCAATCGACTGACAAGTATCAAACGCCCAGCCGTCAATGGTTTTAAGATTTTTTGGCAGTACCACTTCTTTAAGTCCTATACAGTATATGAATGACGCTTCACCAATCAAAGATACATTATCTGGTATTATAATACTGCTCAACCTATCGCAATTTTTGAATATTTCTTTTCCTGTCTGAGTTATATTTTGGGATAATGTTACATTCATGAGACTATCGCAGCCCTCAAACACATAATTTCCAATTGATGTAACACTGTCAGGAATGGTTATTTGGGTAAGATTATAGCAGCAATTCCAAAAAGCACCCGAACCGATAGTTGTAACACTGTTAGGTATAGTAATATTATTAAGGTAATAGCAATTCCAGAATGCCACTTCATCTATAACTTCCAGTCCGGCAGGTAAAGTTACGTTTCTAAGCGCATCACAATGCCCAAATGTTTGTTTTTTAATTATTTTTACCTTGCTTGGAATTTTGATCTCCTGTAATTCAAAGCAATTGCAAAATGCATGATCACCTATTTCAGTAATGCTTTCCGGCAATTCTATATGCTGTAGGCTTTCCCATTGATAAAATGAGCTGTTTCCTATAGATGTTACACTTGAGGGAATAGAAATACTATTACATTCATACAGATGATAAAAAATATAATCTCCAATAGAGGTAATGCCATCATTTATAATAATCTTTTTAACTTTACCTCGATAATCATATAATGGACAAGTGCTTTCAACATAATCAAACATATCTCCACTGCCACTGATTGTAAGTGTTCCGTCTTGTGACAATGTCCAAAAAACGTTGTCTCCACACTGTCCGCTTGTTGTTCCTTCCGCAATTGGCATGATTTCATTATCGGAAACTTCATCAATGTTATCGCTTGTTATGTTTTTTGGTTCTTCGGCATATTCTTCTGATGTTTCCTGAGATGTTTCTTCTTCAACAGTTTCTGTCACAGGATCTGTTATATCGGATTTCTCCGCCGATTGATTCGTATTATCCGTATAATTCGTTTCAACATCAATATCAGTTTCTTCACCGATAATAGACAAATCATCTTCTGCAAATGCCTTATCTGGCATATAAGAAAACATACCGAAACACATTGCCATAGCCGAAGCAAAGGCTAATGCTCGCTTAAATACTTTTCCTTTCATACAAAGACCTCCTGAAATTTATAACAACGTCCGAAGAAAACAGACGTTATTGACTTGTATTATACATAATATACCTTGTTATATTAAGAATAGCAGGGTATAATAATATTGACGGTCAAACCTCTTTCGCAAAATACATCATTTTGCGATAAAACACCTTAAATCCACGCATTTAAACCAAAAAGAACACATTAATGACGAAATTTCTGACGGCAAATAGGCTTTTATGTGACCGAGTAACTTTCTGACAGCAGTTTCATATACTCTATCTTTCGTTCCATAGATGAATGTACATACCTGTTTAGTGTTACTTCAACGGAACTATGTCCGAGTATTTCCGAAAGAGTTTTCACATCAAAACCGACAGCTATACAATTTGTAGCAAATAAGTGCCGCAAGGAATGAAAGTTCACATCAGACAGCTTTAACTTTTTAAGCAGACTTTTAAAACGATATTGCATTGTCCGCGGTTCAACAATCTTCTCCGTTCCCGAAAGCAGGAATGTATTATCGGCTGATCTTATACGTTTCAGAAACGGAACGATAAATTCGGGCAAGGGTATATCCCTTACGGAGGTATCGCTTTTCGGTAACGTTATTACAAGTTTTGTGCCGCGTTCAGCATTGCGGATCCGCTGCATGGTGTTTCTGACGGTGATAATTCTTTTTTCAAGGTCAATATTTGACCAAGTTAAGGCGCAAAGTTCTCCTATACGCAAGCCTGTTGATAAAGAAAGCAACACGCCCAAGTTTGATCGTGTCGGATCATTTATAAGATATTTGGTAAGAATTGACTGCTCGGACTTACAAAGTATGATCTGTTCCTGCGTTTTTCCCTTGGGAAACGACATATTTTCCGATTTATCGGCATATCCATATCGCTTGTGGGAATAACGGCATACGGATTTTATTACACCCGCAATGTCGGAAACATATTTTGGAGATAATCCGCACTTGATCTTACTGCTGATAAAGTTATTAAGATTTTTAGCCGTCAGTTCTTCATATTGCAATCCTCCCAGAGCGGGAAGAATATGCTTTGTATATTTCATGTAGTAATTTGCATATGTTGATTCCTTGACCTTTAGCTTTATATCGTCAAACCACCGTAAAAAAAGAGCATTTACCGTCAAATTGCAAGATTTTGGGCTTTCAGCATTTGTTATGCGTTTCTCGGAAAGCAAAGATTTTACTTCAATATAGCTTTTGGCGTAAACAGAAGCGTATCTGACCGATCCATCGGACCTGAAACCGCTTTTGTAGCGACCCTCCCAACGACCGTCTTTCCTTTTATAAATATTTTCGCCTCTCCTTGCCATATCCATTATACCCTCCGTATGACGATATTTTTGACGGTAAATAAGTTTGCATTAATGTTTCAAGCGGCATTTTGAATAAAAGCGACCCGATAAATTTGTACATTAATACAAAATTCATGATATTATCTTGACTTAATACACATATTTACAATATAATGTAAATGTATTGGTATCTATACTTACATTTCGACCTTTCGCAAAATGATGTATTTTGCGAAAGGTTTTTGTTATGACAATTATGTATACCGAATAGACAAAATTTAACTTGTCATACCAATAATAGCACATATTTTCAGATTTGTCAAGTCAAAATATCATTATGATAATGATATATCTTTAAGATTAATGTATTATCATAATGAGGTGAGTTGTTATGGCGTCAAAAGAATTGATTTTACTATCTGATAAAATAAAGATGTTAAGAGAAAATGCCGGAATAACACAGTCAGAACTTGCTAAATCTCTCGGTTTAACGCGATCGGCAATAAATGCGTGGGAAATGGGATTATCTGTTCCATCAACACAATATATTACCGAACTTGCCAAATACTTTAATGTTTCAACAGATTTTTTGCTTGGAATGGAAGAAAGCGCCACTATATCTGTAAGCGGATTGACGGATAAACAGATTTCTGCCGTTTTGAATGTGATACAATGCTTCAAAGATAATTTAAAACAATATTAATATTTACACATTTTGGCAAAATTAAAGAGCAACAACTATTCATCAAATGGTTGTTGCTCTTATTGTTTATCTTAATTGTATTGCCTAAACGAAGCTGCTCGGCATTTTGTCAATATATGTCATTGTGTAAGTTTCTTCCCCAATATTTATGTATTCTCATTCTGCTTTTTAAGTTCCCTCGCCAGATCCTGCAAATCTTGACACGCGTCAAAGCACATCTGATTGTAACGGTCAATATCGTCAGCACTGCTGCGAGAGGTAAGTCCCTTTTTGACCGCTCGTATCTTCTCACGGAATCCGTCAAAAGCGGAGTTGTACTTTTCGAGCAGTTTGGGAGAATCGGAAAGTTTCTTGCGATAACTTCTGCACTTGTTATCGAAGTTGAGATAAACTTCCTTTATCGGATCAGCCATAGCGCGCTTTTTGTAATCGTCATTCGCCTTATACAAACGCTCTTTCTTGCAAGTCGTTCTTCCACAGGTCAGTGAAGCGTTGGAACGGTTCGTTATCATAAGCTGATCGCAGTTTTCGCAGTTAGTGACAATTCGTCCTGCTGCCGACATAACATCAACGTAAATGTCAAGCAGAGTGATTATTGAATCGTTTGAAACATACAGTTTTTTGTTTCCGTTTTCGGTGTGCAGTTTGTAAACACTGCTGTCGAAAACGGAATTGCTGTTCCTTATGACTTTTGCTATATCAAACTTCTTTTCATTTCTCGCCGAAATGAACGGACTGAAAATTTCGTCACTCTCTGCTTTGAAAAGTTCAATATACTTCTCCGCACGATCGTGGTTGCCCTTTACAGACAACCCGATTTTTTTATTGAAATCGCGCTGATATAGTCTGAATTTACTGTAAAGAAAGTAGATTATATAGTTTTTGATGATGTTCGCATATTCAGAATTGTCATAGTATTGCGAAAGTTCGTCCAGAACAGAAACGCAGCTACCGTCACAAAGCATATCCGCATTACACAGTTTTTTGCATATATCTACAATTTCGTTGAGTTCGTAATTCACCTTAATCAATCGGTTAATGTCCTTGACGAGATTGCCCGCTTTGTTGCTATGGCGCATAAGTCCCTTTGCCGTCTTTTGCGGACAGCCTGAATATGCCCATTTCTTTATGTCGGCAGGAGTACCCACAATGTAAGTTTCCACATCTTCCGAAAAATCAACAATAACGCCCACCGAAGCTATCTCTCCGCACTTTTCAAACAAATCGTTCATCACAAATCTGCCCCTTTCCGAATTGAGTAAAACAAAAATGTTTCAAAAAATTTTATAGATTTATTCTATCACATTTTGCACGTTTTGTCAACTGATAGTACGGAATTATCTGTATTTGTACGATGTTTGCACGCAAGGGCGTAATGGTTATAGTAATGCAAAAAAAGAGCGTGAGTTTTTGTTCACGCTCCCCCAATATGAGTTTGTCAAACAAATGAACGCACCTTTGCTGATTATCTAAAATTAGCAATTGAAAATACAAGAGTACTTTGGATTTTCAATAATTATCTTCTTTTTATCCTCCGGAAAAGACTGTATTGCCTTTTCTAAAAAACTTGGCTCACATACAATTACTTTATGACCTGACGGATTTACAGATTTCAACAGTGATGAAGTAAAATGTTCTTCGCTATTCCCATTCTTTCTGCTCTCATCATTCAGTTCTTCCCGTTCTTTTATTTTTCCATTTTTCCACTGTTCAAATTTTATGTATTGCTCAAACGCTGAATCAAAACAGTCCATTGCAGTTTCATAATCTCCAATACTATTTGCGATCCTTACGCACTCCATATTTATAAAACATAAGTCGCTATGAAATCCATAGCATTCAGTACCCACAATTTTCTCAAACAACTGTCGAGTCAATAAAAGAAGCTCCAGTCCTTCCCGACTATTCTTCAATTCAGCATTACACACTATCGCCTCATCCAGCGATTTTTGAAAAGCATGAAGCAGTTCTAACACTGCGTCCCCACGATATTGTGCAGCCCTTTTATCATCATTTATGCTGCCGATACTTCCCAAGTTTCCCAGAAGAACTTGTCTGCACAATTCAAGGTCGGGCTGTTCTGATGCTTTCTTCTCGGCTTTTTCATGTTTACCAAGCATGGAATATATAGATATTAACGGAATGATACACGATTGGTCGTGAGCCAATAATTCCTCATATAATTTAGCTGATTCCTCCCAAAAGATATTCGGAACTTCGCCCTTCTTCTTCCAACCCTGCATATTTAAGGCACAAGCCAGCTTTGTCTTAAAATCCACCCTGTCAGGAAATTCTTCAAGCCCTCTTCGCATAAGAGCAATACACTCCGTCATATCATCGTTATTATTTATCAGCGCCTGAGCCTTATCATTATATTCCTGAATTATTCTGTCCCTGTCATTATTATAGCCAAACAACTCATCGATCGTTATATGGAAATAATTAGCGATAGACGGAATCATCTCTATATCCGGATAACCACCATTTGCTTCCCACCTTGAAACGGCTTGTGGTGTAACACATAAAGCATTAGCTATATCCTCTTGTTTTCTTCCCGTCTGTTTTCGTAAATCCTTGATTTTCTCACCAATATTTACTTGCATTTTAATACCTCCTAAATATTTTATCACCGGTGTACTCTAATTATAGCATAAAGATATAACCAAATCAATTATCAATTTGTTGTTTCGTACTCAACGAATCATTGTATTGTGTAAAAAAAAGTCCAAGCGGGCACCATCCCACTTGGACGTATCAAAATTTCTTGACGCAAAAATACATATCTCAAAACCAATTTCGATTTGTCGGGCAACTTATCAGCCCGATTTATTTCATTATACTCCAAACTATAAATATAGTCAAGGGGAGAACGAACAGATTTATCATAACAAATACGCCCATTTCGGAAAAAATCGAATGAACCCCACCTAAAAAATTTTATAGATTTATTCTATCACATTTTGCACGTTTTGTCAACATAAAATGCGGAATTAAACGAGTTTGTATCATTTTTGCACGCATAGGTATAATGGAGTTTATGAAACAAATTTAATACGTTCAAAACGGCGTTTTCGGAAAAAAGTGCGCTATAATTTGGACAGGCTCAGAGATACAGAGCCGAAAATTCAAACGGAGGTGCTGAAAATGAACAGCAAAGAAAATCTGCCGATGATGTTATCGGCAAACGAAATCCGGACAATGGGATTCACGAGGAATATGGCATATAGCATACTTGACCGTGAGGACGTTCCCGTTGTGAAGATCGGCAGTCGGAAGTTTATTCAGAGGGATAAATTTTTCGAGTGGCTTGACAGCAGAGAAAAGTCGGAAAGTAAAAAATTGCAAAACGACAAAAATTGATTTCCGCAAAATTTCAAAAATCCAAAAGTGAATGGGGCAAGTTATGTAAATTTTGAAAATCGAGGACATCGCAAAACTTGACCTCAGTTTTCTGACAGCAACTCGGCGTGAAGTGTTCAGACTAAAAGCTGAGAACGTCAGATCAAGAAAAGCATTAAACCAAAATATCCGCAAGACGAAGAACGTCAGAAATTGAAAAATCACAAAGTGACAGTTTTTTTTAATTTGAGTTTTTAAAAGGTTTAACTTTTTTCAAAATGCAAAAAATCAAAAATTGATAATTTTAAAAAATTTGATTTTCGCAAAATTTTAAAAATCTAAAAAGTGAAAGGGGCAAGTTATGGAAATTTTAAAAATCAAGGATATTAAAAAACTTGACCGCAGCTTTTTGACGGCAACAGAAGCGGCAAGGGCAATGGGAATTTCGGTAAATACATTTCGCCGACATATAGCAGATATGGATTTTCCCATTGTGAGATTTGGCAGAAAGATTCACATTCCGAAAGAGCCGTTTCTTGATTTCTTGCGGCGAAGGAAAAGCGAAAAAGACAAGTGATTTTGATTTTCAACTTGTTGAATTCAACGTGTTGAAAATCCGTCTGAATGAGGGGGAGGTGTTTGTTGGCAGATACTCGCAAGCGTAGAAAAGCTATATACCTTTTCGCTTTGCACAGCAAGTGCGCAAAGTCAGGGAAAAATCCCTGAAACCCTGATGATAAGGAGAGATAAAAATGCCATACAGAAAAGACAGAATAAAAAAACTTGTCGGTTTTACAAAAGAAGAATGGGAAACAGTCTGTCAAAAAGCCAAGGCTGCCGGAATGCGAAACGGCACTTATATCAAAGTGATGGTGGTCAAGGGCGAGATCAAATATTATGATTTGAAAGAACTGGGTGCGATGAAAAGATCGTTTCTTTCAATCGGCAACAATCTGAATCAGATCGCTGCCGCTGCAAATTCAAGCGGTTCGGTTTATCAGAAAGACATTGAGGACTTGCAGGAGGAGTTCAAGTATTTTCGCAGTGTGATGAAAAATTACCTGTTTGAAATTTCTCCGACTTTCATTTCGTGAGATGAGGATTTTGCCGATCATCAAACATATCCCGATCTATTCCGCACCGAAACGTCTGCTTGCAATACAAAGGAAACGGAGAAAACCCTTGTCACGGGATTGAAATGTTCCGAAGTTTTTTCGGAAACTTACAAGGACGTGAAACTGAATTTTTAAATGTATGCCAACGAGCGTTTTTTCAAAATGTCGATAAACACAGAAACGTTCAAACAGAAATTATTACGAAAGATAAAGGAGAGAATTTTATGACAATCACGGAAAAAAGAGAAATAGCTGAAAAGATAAAGGAATTGATTTCGCGGCTCATTTCAGATGATGAATCGCAGGAAAACCATTCTGAAAGCAAAACTCTCAAAATGCTCACTATCAAGGAATGTGCCGAAACCATTAGCGGTCTATCGGAACACACGATCCGACAGCTTGTAGCACAAAATAAAGTCCCGTTCATTCGGACAGGACAAGGAAAACGCGGAAAAATACTTATCAGCAAGTCGGCGCTGCTTGATTTATTGAATAAATCGGCATAAGTTTAACTCAAAATTTTGACATATTTCTAAAAATGTAAGTTTGTCAATGATATTGTACAAAATAAATATTCAAAAATTCGATAGGCGAAAGCCAATTCAAGGGACGCATAGGACGGTTGTTTGTGCGACTTAAACGTGCAGTTAACTGCACGTTTAAGTCGGCGCAGGAGTAAAAGCTGTGACAGCTATAAAACTTGTTGTGATCCTCACGGTGGCTGCGCTCGACTTTTCCGTTGTGTCTTGGAGTGTATGGTCTGATGAGTTTGTGACTTATTCCAAGTTTCGCCAGAGTTATTGACCCTATGAAAAAAAGTCTGTAAAAATTCAGCCGACTGTGGTATAATAAAAATAACACAGGAGGCTGATATTTATG
>CANRFB010000059.1 GCA_947629785.1 uncultured Clostridia bacterium
GAAAAGCTGTTTACTTATTTATGAGGAGGTTTACATATGGAAAAATACAAAATAGGCGAGGTTCTCGTATCAAAGGAAAATCAGACATTGAACAAGGCGCTATCGAATACACCTGTTGTTATTCCACAGGGCAATAAAGTCATAATTGGTGCTGATAGACTGGCACACCATTTACGAGACAATATGATACAGTCCCTTAACCGTGAGGCAGAGGTAAGCGGAATAGTCAGCAACGGCATAGTGGATATGATCTACAAATACTTAGCAATTAATCTTCCGCTTAGTGATATGCTTGCAGATTACGAAATAACCCCGAAAGAATTTCAGGGGTGTATGTATGAGGCTCTTGAAGAGATCGGCATATACAAAGACGAGGATACGGAGGCTAAACAACAATGACCGGAAACGATTATCAGATACTCGCAGGACGCACTATTCCGGAAAATGCTACACAGGAAAGTATGACGTTTCACGGCGTTTTTGGATTATGCTCGGAGGCAGGAGAGGTTGCCGGACTTTTTCAAAAAACATATCAGGGACACAATATTGATCGCGATCATTTGAAAAAGGAATTAGGCGATTGCTTATGGATGATCGCGGAGATATGCACGGCATACGATTTCGATCTTAATGAAATAATGGAACTCAATATAGAAAAGCTGCGTAAGAGATACCCTAACGGTTTTTCACCGGATAGGTCATTACACCGAAACAAAAACGACATTTAGTTACACGACGCACAAATTTTGTGCCGCGTCAATAAAATTTATCCAAATCCCTTGACAGTCAATTATTTTTTGGCGTATAATATAAGCGTAGTCAAAAATAATTGACTGTTATTGTGTAAGAGGAGGCGCACAATGAACTTAATACACGACAGACCGATTACCATTTCGATAGGTAATAACCGTTGGGATAAAAACTGGAAACAACAAAATACCACTTTGGGAGCGATATGGGAAAAACTTAAAACACCTATTCGTGGTACAGAAACGATCAATCAGTTTTTTGCCTTGAAAAAAGTCCAACAGGATCAACTGAAAGACATAGGCGGTTTTGTTGCAGGTACATTAAACGGCGGTAGACGTACCGCCGCGGCGGTTACAGGGCGCGACATTGTTACCTTGGATTTTGATACTATCCCCGCATACGGAACGGACGGAGTAATTCAAGCAATAAAGAATTTGCATTGCGGATACGCTATATACAGCACGCGAAAACATATTCCGACTGCTCCGCGCTTGAGGATACTTATACCGCTTGACAGGACAGTAACAGTAGATGAAAATGAACCGATAGCACGCCGTGTTGCAGAATACATAGGGATACAGATGGCGGATAAAACCACTTTTCAGCCGTCCCGCCTTATGTATTGGCCGTCTTGCTGTTCCGATGGCGAATATGTATTTGAGTACGAAGATGCTCCGTTTGTTATCGCGGATCAGATATTGAAAAGCTACACGGACTGGCACGACTTTAACTCTTGGCCCGTTGTCCCCGGTTCAATCAATTATCAGAAACTTGCGGCAAAGCAAGGCGATCCCGACACTAAACCCGGTATTGTCGGCGCTTTTAACCGCGCATATGAAAGTGTCATTGCCGTAATGGAAGAGCTGTTGCCGGGAATATATGAGCCCGTCGATAACGATCCCCATAGATTCACATATTCAGGCGGTTCAACAACAGGCGGCGCGGTTGTATACGATAACGACAAATTCTTATACTCGCACCACGCGACAGATCCTTGTAGCGGTAGACTTGTAAACTGCTTTGATCTTGTTAGATTACATAAGTTTGGAAACCTTGACGAAAACACAGCGGCGGACACGCCTAACAACAGGTTGCCGTCATACATAGCAATGTGTGAATTTGCGGTCACGGACAGTAAAACGTCCGCACTCTTAGCAAGAGAGCGACACGAACAGGTAATGCAGGATTTTGGTGGACTGGTTAAGGGCGATTCAGGACAGCAGACACAAAGCGGAGATTCGTTGGAATGGATGCAGAAACTGGATCTGAATAAATCAGGTCAGATAAAATCAACGATTGATAACATTATTATCATTCTTGATAACGATCCTCTATTAAAGGGAAAATTCGCGCTTAATCAATTCGCAGGGCGAGGAGAAGTCCTTGGAGCGTTACCTTGGAGCGGCGATGCAAATAGGCGGCTATGGAGCGATACGGACAGTAACGGCTTATACTGGTATATGGAAAAAGCCTATCAGATAACGGGACGCGGAAACATTGATGCGGCACTGGACATACACGCAGCTACACACGCGTTTAACGAGGTTCAAGACTACATCAACGGACTTGTATGGGACGGAATACCACGACTTGATACGTTATTCATAGACTATCTCGGAGCGGTTGATGATCCCGCAGGATATTGTCGCGCCGTATGCCGAAAATCGTTGACGGCGGCAATAGCGCGTGCTATGACGCCCGGCTGTAAATTCGATAATATGTTGATATTGTGCGGCGATCAAGGCATAGGAAAAAGCACATTGATTGATAAGCTATCCCGTGGGTGGTTCAATGATAGTATACGCACATTCGAGGGTAAAGAGGCATCGGAACTGTTACAAGGCGTGTGGCTGGTCGAGGTCGCGGAACTGGACGCGTTCAGGCGTACAGACGTTGCTCGTATAAAGCAATTCTTATCTTTACGTGCTGACAGGTACAGAGCTGCATACGGACACCACGTAAAAGAGTTGCCTCGTTGTTGCGTATTTTTCGGTACGTGTAATCAAATGGACTTTTTACTTGACACAACAGGAAACCGCCGTTTCTGGCCCGTAGACGTGGGCGAAATGCCGCATACAAAAACAGTATGGAAAGATCTCACTGACGACATTGTGGATCAGATATGGGCGGAGGCAAAAGCACGTTGGCAATTAGGTGAAACCACATACTTAACGGGTGCGGTTGAGGAGGCTGCTAAAGAAAGGCAGGAACAGCATCGAGAGGCGTCACCTAAAGAGGGACTAATTCAAGAATTTGTGGCACGGGACGTTCCCGCGGACTGGTCTAAATTCGATCTCAGTAAACGCCGCGACTACTGGTCTATCGAGGCACAGGCGCACGCCGGAGCAGGGCAGGGACAGGGCTACACACTGGTGAAACGGGATCGTATATGCGCGATCGAGATATGGTGCGAATTGTTTCTCGGAAATCAGCGTGATATTAAGCCCGCGGACGTGAGGGAGATCAATGCCGTGCTTGCAAACATTCCGGGGTGGAAACGTGCAGTAAAACCTATCAGGTGCGGACCGTACAATGTTCAACGCGGTTTTATCCAAACAAAATAATATAAAGTGATGACAAAGGGAGAGGTTTATCGTTTTGTCATAAACCGCTCCCTTTTTCGTAGAGGAGGTGCAGAGCTATGAATATTATGTACAAATGCTCTTTTTGCGGAAAAATGTATGACTGGTATGACAGCATATATGAAAAACCGACAGACAAGAGCGGTATTTTTGTTCGCGCAAATTGTCTTAAACTGATGTATCACGCGCCCGTGGACGTAAAACCGACAGTAATAAAAGACGCTGACGGTAATTTAGACGGATTGTATATCAATTTATGTGAAGATTGTATGTACAAATTTCTTGATACTATTAAGATAGACAACGAGCCTTTATGGGATATGGTTCGATAAAATGAGGAGGAATTTATATGAAATTTACTTGCGTGACAAAAGAGCTTGAACAGGCGGTTAAAAGGATAGGAACTTTCGCGCCTAAAAAGAGCGTGATCCTTGAAGAAACTAAAATGTTAGTTATTGTAGTAAATAACAACGTTACACTCGTTGCAGGAACGTATGAAATCAGCGCGGAGGAAAAAATAGCTACACGGGCAGATGGTGACGGTGCATTTTTTATATCTTCAACGCCGTTTTGGGATTCACTTAAAACCTGTATATCTAATGACGTTGATCTTGAATATGCGGATAGTGAATTAAAAATAATGTCAAACGGCGCATCCATTTCATTACCCACAATACCAATGAAAGATCAAAGCGATTATTACGCGTATTTCTTGACGTCAAAATTCATCGGGTACGAAGATTTTACAAAGGGTTATAAAGTATCCGGGCAAACGTTAAAAAACAGTTTTGAACAAACGATATTTTTTGCAGCAAGTCTTAAAGCATCAACACCTGTGGGATACCTTAACGGCGAATATCTATCAATTTACAAAAACGGGGGTTCAAGTGACTCTATCGAAGTAGCAGGATGTAACGGATATGCGCTTGCGGTCAGTTCGGATACGTTCGGAAAGCGAAAGGTAAACGACGGTAAACTGATTTTCAGCGAATTAATATCAAAACGATATGTTAATCTTATATTAAAATCAAAAATTCTTGATACAGCAGAAAAAGATATTATTATTAGTTTGTTTAGCACAAAAAACGGATTTAAAGTGGTGTGCTTTAAATCGGAAAATATTAAGGTGTGCGTTAGACCTATGAACTTTGAGTATTTTGACTACAGAGGCGCGATGCTTAAATCGAGATTGGCAACAGTAGAGGTCGAGGTTCGTGGATTCCTTAAGACTATTGAAAAATGTAAAACCACAATTACCAAAATGCAACCGCGTATTTGGTTCGGTTTTATGAAAAACGGCGTAAGAGTGTACAATAAAAATTCGTTGGGAAACGTTGAAATAATATTCAGTGATGACTGGAAACGGACTTTAAGAAGTATAGGTGTAATAGGGCCTTTTTCAGATGAAATATATTCTTTTTCAGGTATGCCATTAGCAATATCGGTAAATTATCAGTACATACACGATGCTTTTGTATCGCTTAACAAACAAGGCTACACAAAGGCAACAATTGAAATGCAGGGATACCAAACCGCTATGCAAATATCCGCCGGAAATGTCATTTATACCATTCTCCCTATAGTAAATAAGGATACCGACGGAAAAACCAGAAGTGAACTATTAAAAGACTTTTAAGAAAAACGGAGGGAAAATGAAATGCTGAAACCTGCTTTACTGTATAAGGATCAATTGGACAGAAAATTTTCTGAAATATTGCTTGACGAAAAGTATATGTATTTCTTTATGGAGAGCGGACAGCCGCCGCAAATATCTGACGATCTGACTAATCTGCATCAACTTGTTTCTGTTGATCGGGACGGAAGATTGATAGGTTACATAGCGTATAGCATTAATAACAAGGTTTACTATGCGTATGATTTTGAGGCAGTCAACTTTACGGATAATAAAATTCTTTTTGGAAAGGACCTCAAAAACGCGATAGATGATATTTTCTATAAATATCATTTTAATAAACTGAATTTTATGTCGGTTGACGATAACCCCGCGACAAGTCAGTATGAACGCTTGATACAAAAATACGGCGGTAGGTTTGTAGGATATTACGAAGAGGATATTATGCTGCTTGACGGCCGCGTTTGCGATACGCACTTGTTTGAAATTTTTGCCGGTGACTGGATGCAACACACAAAGATAAAATAATGGGAGGGGCTAAAGTATGATATACATAATTAACGGGCTAAAATACGATACAAACGAAATGGAAGTGATAATAAGTGTAAAGCAAACAAGGCTGACATATTACGGCGTTTTTAGCTACACAGCAGATGTGGAAGTCGTGATCTATAAATCAAAACGCGGACGGTATTTAAAAGTCACTCTTGATAAGGACGGGAACGGCATAGAACACAAACGCTTGACTAAAAAGGAAGTAAAAGCGTTTTTGTTGTAGCACGATTACTCCGTTTATGAACGGGTATTCCACAAATTAAGGAACGCATAAGAAAGGATGATTTATCTATGGCATACAATTTGTATCGGGCAAAAACTCTTGAGGGCGATTGGAAACAGGGCTATTTTGTGAAGCACGATCTTGATACCGATGATTTTTATAGCCGTCTTTCTCAGGTTTTATCGAAACCATTAATAGCGGGTTTGTGCCGAAGATTGGCATATATGCCTAAAGGCGTACACAGTAAAGGTACAGAGTGTTGTGAACTTAATGAACGCACACTCGGACGATACACAGGGTATCTCGATATAGATGGTGAACAGATTTTTGACGGGGATATTGTAGAGGTATATATTAACGGAGAACCTATGTCTGTTTTAAAAAACGGGCAGAAAGTTCCGTATAACGTTCTTGTGAATACCGAATGTACTTTCGGAACGCCTTTCGGAAAAGGATTTTTAAGTATGTGTAAATTCAGGATCATAGGCAATATATATGATAATCACGAATTGCTGCTTGATTAAAAATCAGCTACACAAACAAATAGGAGGCTAAAAAAATGCGTGAGAAATTGTTTCGTGCTAAAGCTCTTGACGGCACTTGGAAACAGGGACTTTATGCGCCGCGTGAATGTAACGACAATTTTGACAAGAGCTTATCACAGGAAAACAACGAGCCAATAATAAGTTATGTACTCCAAAGGTTAATATATATGCCTAAAGGTATATGCAGCATAGGCACAGAATGTTGCTTGCTTGATCCTGATACGCTTGGACGGTATACGGGACATCTTGATATAAACGGCAGACAGATTTTTGACGGAGATCTTGTAGAGGTACACATTAACGGAGAAGCCATACCGGATTTTAAAAACGGTCAAGATGCTCCCTATGTCATTCGTGTTAATGCTGACGTTGATTTTGGTCGGCGTTTCGGAAAAGGTTTTTTAAGTATGTGTAAATTCAAGATCATAGGCAACATATATGATAATCCGGAATTAGCTTGATTAAAAATCGGCTACACAAATAAAGAGGAGGTTTAAAAATGGGTGACGATACAAAGGTCAAGGCGTGGTACGTTGAGGATAAATACAGCTATGAAAGAAATATGACTGTTGTCTTTGCTGAAACGCGAGGAAAAGCAAAATCAGCGGCTTTACATACGGACGTATGTTCAGACAGTCGATTTATGGATATAATCGCTACAAGATGTCCGGAAGCGGATAAAAAGTATTCGCCCGGCAAACGAGAAATGAATTGGAATAATCCAAAGGATAGACTGTTTTTGATAAATAAATGTGGCTTTTATTGCTTAGATGCAAGCAAAGATTATTGTGGTCCGTGCGCTTTTAAAAGACGTTGCAGATTTTATAAGGAGGTACTTAAAAATGCGTGAAATACTTTTCAGAGGAAAGTCTATCGGCGATTTATGGAAAGTAGGGTATTACACAAAAAGACGAGGTCATAACGCCAAAGCTAACGATATTCACGAAATACATTTATATGATGGTTCAAAATATGTGGTTGATCCTAACACGCTTGGGCAGTATACGGGGCATCTTGATATAAGCGGCAAACAGATTTTTGAGGGGGACGTTGTAGAAATACGTTCTTATGAGGGAGATGCCGCGGGAAGCCCCATAATGGTTAAGATAAGGGGAAAGAAAGTCCCCTATTCCTTTGTTGTTGAAATCAGAAACGATGGCACTTTCGGAAAGTGGTTTGATGAAAGTATTTCTGACGTAGCTAAATATAAAGTGCTTGGAAACATTTATGATGATCCGGGACTACGGGACTTAGCAGACTACACGGGCAGATCGCGAGAATTTTACGAGGAGATGTTTAAATAATGAGTGAAATAATATTATTCAGAGGGAAAGCTATTGACGGCATAAACGGAGGCTGCGAACATAATAACACAAATTATAAAAATGGTGAGTGGGTTTATGGTCTTGTTTATGGTGTTGATGAGGTTTTAGGCACAATGAATATGGTAGACGAAAATGACGTTGGCGGTATAGACGTTGATCCTAACACAATCGGGCAATACACCAATCTTAAAGACAGAAACGGCAAAGAGATTTTCGAGGGCGACATAGTAAATTATTCAGGAACAAATCATCTTGTAGTTTTTGAACATAGAAACGGGGCCGCGTATTTTGGCATTGCTATAAGTGAAATTGAAACTTGGGGATTTAGTAATAGCGTTCCTGCGGATAAGATGGAGGTGCTTGGCAACATTTATGATAACCCCGAATTGCTTACATAAAAAGCCTTGTTACATTTTCTGTTACAATTGCGTTACATTCAGCTTTTAGAATGTAACAATGTAACATTAAAAAGTTACGTTGTTACAATATCGTTACAATTAATGTAACGTGTGAAAATCTTTTGTATAAAGGCTTTAATGTATTTTGTTACATTGTTACATTAATTCTTAATAGACTATATAAAACAGGTGGAACAGAGAGAATAATACTCCCTATTCCGCCTAACACAGGCACATATATACGCGCGCGTGAAAATGGTAACAAAATAATGTTGCAGACGCACGCGGTCTATATAAATATACCCGCCTTTGCGCCCGCGCGCGAGGCAATTTCAGGGAGGTAACAAAATGCGAGAAACGGTAATTGAAAGAAAGCTGCGGGATCGCGTCCGCGAACTCGGAGGGTTGTGCTTGAAATGGGAATCGCCAAGCTACACGGGAGTACCCGACAGGCTGATACTTTTGCCGCGCGGTAATGTTCTTATGGTGGAAACCAAAGCGCCGGGGAAAAAAGAACGCGCGCGGCAAAGGTATGTGCAGGAACAGCTCCGCGATCTTGGATTTACAGTGTTTTCCACTGTTGACAGCATAGAAAAAGTAAACGACATTGTAAACATTTGTAAAAAGATAATAAACGAGGAGGCAAAATAAAAATGGCTGAGATCTTTAAGCCGTATGCGTATCAGGAGTATGCTATTCAACGTATTATTGATACGCCGCGTATCGGCAATTTTCAGGATATGGGGCTCGGAAAAACGGTTTGCACGCTGACTGCGCTACACGAGTTAAAATATTATCGTTTCTGCATCAAAAAAGTTTTGGTTATCGCGCCGAAAAAAGTTGCTGAGGCTACTTGGACTAACGAAGTCAAAAAGTGGGAACACTTGAAAGATCTCAAAGTGTCCGTTGTTATCGGTACGTCAAAAAAGCGTATAGCCGCCCTTAATACTCCGGCGGATATATACGTTATAAACCGCGATAACACACGGTGGTTAGTGAATTATTACGGTAGGAATTGGCCCTTTGACGTTGTTGTACTTGATGAGTCAAGTTCTTTTAAAAATCCAAAAACTAAAAGGTTTCAAGCCCTGAAAATGATGTTGCCGAAGATAAACAGGATCATAGAATTGACAGGCACACCTGCTCCGAGAAACCTGTTAGATCTATGGTCGCAAATATATTTACTTGACGGTGGAAAACGTTTAGGACGTACACTATCGGTTTATAAAGATCTATACTTTGATCCGGGACGGCGTAACCGTACCACAATCTTTGAGTATATCATAAAAGACGGAGCGGAACAGGCAATATATGATGCCATAGATGATATTTGTATCAGTATGAAGTCGGAAGATTATTTAGATTTACCCGATCTTATTATCAACGATATTCCCGTATATCTGGACGAAAAAGCACAAAGCGATTATAAGCGAATGGAAACGGAAATGTTGTTGACAGTGGACGAAAACACTATAACCGCCGTTAATGCGGCAGCTCTTTCCGGGAAACTGTTGCAGCTCTGTAACGGCGCGGTATATGACGAAAACGGAACGGTTACAAACATTCACGATTGCAAAATAGAGGCTTTTATGGAAACGATCGAGCAGCTAAACGGTCAAGCCGCTATTGTGTATTATCAATTCAAGCACGATAAAGACCGCTTGCTTGAGGCTTTAAGTAAAACGGAATTGCGCGTGCGCGTATACGAAAACGCGAACGATGAGAACGACTGGAACGCCGGAAAGATCGATATACTTTTAGCACAGCCCGCTTCTTGCGGCTATGGGTTGAACTTGCAGACGGGCGGTCATAACATAATCTGGTTTGGACTTACTTGGAACTTAGAGGATTATTTACAGGCAAACAAGAGATGCCACAGACAGGGACAAACACACCCGGTAATTGTGCATAGGCTTATAGTGCGCGGCGGACTTGATGAAAACGTGGTTAATGCGCTTGCGCGTAAAGACTGTAACCAAGAGAGCCTATTAGAGGCGTTAAAAGTACACATAAGCACGGTAAGAGAGGGGCTAAAGAAATGACCATAAAAGAATTGTCACAGCTTTATTACTTGAACCGCGAGATCGAATTAGATCGGCAGCGGTTACAAGAGCTCGAAGATCAGCGCGCGCCAAAGTCCCCCGTCTTTGACGGGATGCCGCGCGGCGCGAATAAGCAGGACAGCAAAACGGAACGGCTCGCGGCGGAGATCGTGGACCTGCAAGCTATTATCGCGGCGAAACAAATACAGTGCATACACGAACGGCAGCGACTTGAACGGTACATAAATGCTATTCCCGACAGCCTAACACGAATGATATTCACGCTGCGTTTTGTGAACGGTTTGCCGTGGTTGCAAGTTGCTTTACATATAGGCGGCGCAAACAATGAAGAAAACGTTAAAAAGATCTGTTACAGATACCTTGCACGCGAAAATTCAAGCGGGCAGGAATAGGCGAAAACTATACAAAGTCGGTATAGTTATAAAGATGTCCCGCTTGTCCCCCGCATATGCGCTATAATATATTATGGAGTTTTATAACAAAATCCATAACAGGAGTTCACCTCCTCTCCGGTAGGGCATACGCCGCCGGCCTGTATGGACACTCCACAGCCCTCTTGCGCCGCCATCACCGCAAGAGGGCTACACATTTTGGAATATAGTCAAGAGGGAAAGACAGCGGACTTTGACTCCGTGATCGGCGGTTCAAATCCGCCTATTCCAGCCAAAATAACAGGAGGTGTTTTGCGTGAGTTATAGGCAGCAAAGAAATTATGAAAATCTATGTAAGGCAATATTTAACGGCGTTGGTGATTATGGAATACCCATTATAAGAAATGAAACTATAGGCAATGTAGAAAATTGGATAAGTTTTAATTTTGCGAAATCGTGTGACGAACCGAAAAAACACGGCATACACTTTTTTATTGACGACTATCAATTTATAAGATTATGGAGTCATCCCGATTCTTACATAGATATGCTTAGAAAATTTCCGGCGGTACTGACGCCGGATTTTTCAACTTATTTAGACTTTCCTAAAGCAATTCAGATATATAACCATTACCGAAAACATTGGTTAGGTGCATATTGGCAGATGCACGGTATAAAAGTTATTCCAACTATTAGTTGGTCTGATAGGGAAAGCTATGAATGGTGCTTTGATGGTGAGCCGGAGGGCGGTATAGTCGCTGTATCAAGTGTAGGAACGCAAGCACACGAAGAAACGCAAAAATTATTTATGCAGGGCTATAATGAAATGCTATTTAGACTATGCCCCTCAAGAATTATTTTTTACGGGGACGTGCCGAACGGTTGCAGAGGTAATATTATAAACATAAAGGCATTTCAAAATAAATGGAGAAAACCGAAAAATAATGAATAAAATGCTAATTTTCTGTTTTTCAGCTAAATATTATTGACTGATAAGAAAGGATGTGTTATAATATGGGTGGAAGATCAGCTAAATACGCGCAACCGGGTTCAGGTAACTGGTCTAACGGGCCGTATGAAGCCGTACCCGACACACTCAAAGAGGCAATGGGCAGTAAAGGAAAGCCTTTATCCATTGGTGAGTCGGTCGTTGGAACAAACCCACGACATTCATACGACTACAGGGAATATTCACAGAATTGTCAAAGGTGCGTTGTCGCGTATGAATTACGCCGGCGTGGATATGACGTAACAGCACAACCGACATTTCCGGGTGATGATCTTAATCGAATTGCTTATACTGACACTAAAAACAATATCTATGCTGCTAAATGGCGCGGAGCGTTCAGAAACGCAAAAACAGAAAATGTTGGTGTGCGTGGAAATAATAGTCGTGCCGAAAAAGAAGTTATACAGAATATTGAAAATAAAATGCACGGGTACGGAAACGGATCTCGTGCGGTTATACAGATTCTGTATCGCGGCGGCGGTGGACACGTTTTTAATGTAGAAAATCAAAACGGACGTGTAACATATGTTGAAGCACAAACCGGACAAATTAAGGATATTGCAAAAACAATGACGTCCGTTAAAACAGATTCTGTTAATATTGTCCGAGTTGATAATTTAAGGGTATCAGAAAGAGCTAAAAAGTTTGTACGTCAAAAACCATAATGTATAGGAGGTGAACGTATGGTTGACTATGAAAAGGCTTTAAAAAAAGCAAAAAAATTAAAACCGAATATCGATTCTTGCACTGAATATGAGGACGCCTTTATGTTTTCGTCACACGCTGACGATTTTTCAATCGGCGGTGACGGACCGGTTGTAATTTTAAAGGATTCAGGGCGGGCAATAAACAGGGTGGACTACCTTGACGATTTTTCGGGTAAAGTTATCAAAGATTTATTTGCGATTTAAAAAAAATGCAAAAGTGCCGCATACTTTTTTGCGGCACTTTTGCATTATGAAAAATAAGGGTGTGATTAAATGGGCGGACGAGGCGGAAACAGTCGTATAAAAGATTTATCAAAGACAGCGTACCAAATACCGCAAACGGCGGAGGTTATAGCGGCGAAATCCGCTCTTGATGACGCCATAGCTACACGCGCGGCATCCGCAAAGGACAGTTTAGAAAATTATCCTCATTCATTTTGGGACGTAAAAGGAACTTTAACGGATGCGGTTGAAAAAGCGTGGGACGCATATTCAAAGGCGATAATGGATGCGGGTGGACAACAAGACGGTAAAAGTATTGACGGCGTACCGCTTGGAAAAAATCAGACGTTTTATATAACGCGCCGAGAGCCTGACGGCTTAGGAGCAGCTCCGCTGAAAGGTGAAATACTTTCAAAGAACGGTCGGACTTTCGGAATATCCAAGGACGGTAGAACATTCAATGTAACTGATATTCGTACAGGAATGTTGATTAGTAGTCATCATAATAGCAAAAAGGACGCTTATAGCAGCATTGATGATTTTATTAAAAAATGTACGGATAAATCGGGGCATATTTTACCTAAATTCCGCGCACAGGGTAATCGCTATTCAGCGATCGGTGAGGCGCTTATGTGGAAATCGTATAATAAATAAGCGAGGTGTTTACAATGTCAAAAAATACAGCGGGCAGACCCCCTAAATACACATCAAAAGAAGAAATCGAAATTTTGATAGATCAATATTTCAAGGACTGCGAGGGTACGCTCCTGAAAGATGAAGAAACGGGCAAAATACTTTTTGACAAATACGACCGACCCGTTTATATCGGCGCACATCCGCCCACAGTGACAGGGCTTGCTCTTGCTCTGGGATTTAAAACGCGGATCAGCTTACTTGACTATCAGGGAAAAGCTGAATTTCGAGATACGATTTTGAAAGCAAAATCAAAAATTGAACAATATACGGAAGAACGACTTTTCGATCGAGACGGTTCAAACGGCGCGAAATTCAGTTTGCAAAATAATTTCAAACGCTGGAAAGACGATAAGAGCGTGGCGGAAAACAAACCGCCCGTAATTAATGTTATATGCGACATTCCGGATACCTTAATTGTTGAGAACGACGATACCACGGAAACCGAAACCGAAAAGGAAACGGAAACCGAGGCGGAAGATGATGGCACAGAAAGTTAATATTTCAGGTGTTCGGCTATCGGACATTATAGCTCCCGCTTTTTATCCCGTACACTGGGATATTGTTAAGGGGCTACACACTTATTATGATTTATACGGCGGACGCGGCAGCTGCAAATCGTCTTTTATCGGAACGGAGATCCCGTTGGGAATGATGCAAGATCCGGCGGCGAATGCAATCGTTTTCCGAAAGGTAGCGAGTACATTAAGTACAAGCGTGTTTGCACAAATAATGTGGGGAATTGATATGCTCGGAGTGTCGCACCTTTGGAAATGCACATCAAATCCTATGAAAATGACATATTTACCGACCGGGCAGGTTATTTTATTCCGCGGACTGGATATTGCAAAAAAGACAAAATCAATTAAAGTACCGCACGGGTATTTAAAATACCTTTGGTTTGAGGAACTTGACGAATTTGACGGGGACGAGGAGATCCGTACCGTTCAACAATCCGTTTTGCGCGGCGGTCCGCAATATTTTGTTTTCAAGTCGTTCAATCCTCCGATAAGCAAATCTAACTGGGCGAATGAATATGTAATGACTCCGAAAAGTCAATCCTTACGGCATAAATCCTGTTACCTTGACGTCCCCCCGGACTGGTTAGGGGAACAATTTTTTAACGATGCGGAAGATCTAAAGCGCACCAATCCGCGCGCCTATCAGCACGAATATTTGGGAGATGCCATAGGAACGGGCGGAGAGGTATTCACAAATCTTGATATACGCGAGATAGCAGACGAGGAAATATCGCATTTTGATAATATCTATATGGGAATAGACTGGGGCTGGTATCCGGATCCGTTCCACTGGGGAAAAATGTACTTTGATTCAGCGCGGCGGGATTTATATATTTATGACGAATTTCGTGTAACAAAGATGAGTAACGCTGCTACTTGGCAAAGCCTTGTTACCTTAAAGGGCGTGACAGGCTATGATCTTATAACGGCAGATAGTGCAGAACCAAAATCAATAGGTGACTACCGTGATTATGGTTCATTGTGCAGACCTGCTATAAAAGGTCCTGACAGTGTACGATATGGTATGAAATGGTTACAATCACTTAGACATATCATTATTGATCCCGTTCGGTGTCCTGCGACGTACAAGGAATTTGTCAACTATGAATACGAGCGCACAAAAGATGACGAATTAACGGGACGTTACCCGGACGCGGATAACCATTCAATTGACTGCGTAAGATACGCTATGGAACGTGTTTATAAGCGCAAAGG
>CANRFB010000060.1 GCA_947629785.1 uncultured Clostridia bacterium
GGGGGGGGGGGGGGGGGTAATTGTTTACACCTATTTAATAAATTATCAATTTCGTTATCTATAAAAGTTTTTGTTCTCTCATTAAGATGTATATACTTTTTATACATATCAGCAAGCATCTTAAAATTTATATCTTCAATTTTATATGACTTGTTTACCATATTCTGATAAATATAAATATGTTTTATATTTGAACGTATATAGTTTTTAAATTCATTCGGCGAATAAGCCGCTGCATCTGAAACAGGTTCAAAATAATATTCAAATGCGTTTTTGGTTATATTATCCATGCCATGGTCATAGTATAGCATATCTTCACCCCACCGCACTCTTGGAACAGCATTTATTTCTTCGGCAAATTTAAGTCTATACAATAAATGATGCATCTCGGCACAAAATCCCGCACTTTTGAGTCCTTCGCCACATGAAATATCATAGATAATTCTGTCGGGCATAAAATCTCCGTTGTGTTCCAATAACAAAGTACATTCTTCCTGATAATTATAATCATAATATCCTTTTATAATTTTTACAAGATTTTTGTCATTTATACCCTTTATGCTTTTTGCAATAACGTAGAGTTTATCATGTTTTTTTATAAACTCCTTTAATTTTTTTAACATAACATCGCTCCTAAAAAATCATCTTGTTTTTTAATAAAAATTCAGTAATTAATTACATAATCCGAACCGAAATGAATTTATATAAAACAAATTTTATTTGGATATTAATACACATTATGTATTTACCTGTTGCTTTTCTTAACCCTACATTTCTTGCAGATGAGACACCACCATTTTCTTTTAAGATGATTTTTATTCTTTTGTCTTTCTCCTCGAATTCGCTACATATTTTATATGAATTATCATAATTTCCATCAATGATCGCTATTATTTCTATCTGACTAAAGCTTTGTGTGATAATACTATTTAAACATCTTTTTATAGTTGATTCGGCTTTATACACTGGAATAATTACGCTAACTAATGGAATACTCATAGTATTATCTCCTTTTTTTTATTTAATGATCAACCTTTAGGCTAACCTGTTATCAAAAATAAAATATGTAAAAAATTTTGAAGAAATATATTTTAAAGATAAAAATAAAAAACTCCAATTATTTTTTAGATCGGATCTAAAGCATTAAATAAATTTACTCAAACATTCTCGCTATCCTCTCACACGCTCGCCCGTCACCATACGGATTGCTTGCCTTTGCCATAGTGTCATATGCTGTTTTGTCTGTAAGAAGTTTTTTAAACTCGGAATAAATGGTTTCTTCATTTGTTCCCACAAGTTTAAGAGTTCCCGCGGCTATTCCCTCCGGACGTTCGGTGGTATCACGCATTACAAGCACCGGCTTTCCAAGGCTTGGCGCTTCTTCCTGAATTCCGCCGCTATCAGTAAGGATCATATAACTTCTTGCAAGAAAATTATGAAAATCCAACACATCAAGGGGTTCGATTATATGTATCCTCTCGTCATTTCCAAGAATGGAGTTTGCCGTTTCACGAACCGCCGGGTTCATATGTATCGGATAAATTGCTTTTACATCGGAAAATTCGTCCATAACACGCTTTATTGCCCTGAACATATGCTGCATGGGCTCGCCTAAATTTTCACGTCTATGCGCTGTTATCATTATCAGACGGCTGCCTTTTGCCCAGTCAAGTTCCGGATGGGAATAATCATCGCGAACTGTTGTTTTTAGCGCGTCAATTGCGGTATTTCCCGTTACGAAAATCGTACTTTCGTCCTTGCCCTCTTTAATAAGATTTTGTTTTGAGAGTTCTGTCGGCGCAAAATTATATCTGCTGATAATGCTTACCGCCTGACGGTTGAATTCCTCCGGATAGGGAGAGTAAATATTATATGTGCGAAGTCCCGCTTCCACATGACCCACAGGTATCTGCATATAAAAGCAGGCAAGGGCTGTAACAAAGGTTGTGGAAGTATCGCCGTGAACAAGCACAACGTCCGGTTTTACTTCTTCAAGAACATCTTTTATTTTCAGCAGGATATTTGCAGTAATATCAAACAGCGTCTGCTTGTCCTTCATGATTGAAAGATCATAGTCCGGCACTACATTAAAGGCTTCAAGAACCTGATCAAGCATACTTCTGTGCTGTCCCGTAACACAAACTACCGTTTTTAATTCAGAATGTTTTTTGAGTTCATTTACCAACGGACACATCTTTATTGCTTCTGGACGTGTGCCGAAAACGAGCATTATGGTTTTCAATTTTTATCCTCCAATATTTCGGAAACAATTTTTTCAAGATCTACACTGTCATAGAATTTATAGCAGTTCTTGCTCATTTCATCGTGATTCCTGTCTACTTCTTCAATTGCTTTTATAATTGAATCTTCATCGTTCAAGTCGCAGCAGCGTCCGATATTCCACTGCTCAAAGGGAAGTTTAAGCCCGAGAACATCAGAACCGACCATTGGAACGCCAAAGCCTGCGTATTCCCAGATCTTATTCGGGGCGCAATAGAGAGCATTGAGTTCGGAAAGATTTCCCGATTTAACAGGCTTGTACGGCAACAATCCTATATCAGCGTGCTGTACAAAAGCAAGATGCTTAGGTGGATTAAACCCTCCCAAGTAAACAACGCCATATTCTTTTTGAAGTCTATCGATCATTATTTTCCCTTCGTCGGAAAAAGTTTTTCCAACGATGTACAGCACATATCCGTTCATTCTGCTAATGGCTTTTGCATATATTTCAAAATCTCTGTCTCTCCATATTCCACCAAGATATAAAATAATTTTCTTTTTTTCTTTTTTCATTATTTCTATAGCAGATGATAACTCACCGTATACTTCGCCATAATCAAGCGAATAAGGCTTGTTAGGTAAAACATATGGTGTTTCCGAAAGATCCCACCATACTTTTTGTATGTACGCTCTATTTATTTCGGGAACTACTGTTTTCCATGAAAGTCGTGCATATTTATTAATAGGAAACTTAATATGAATTTTTGAGACAAGGTATCCATGCTCAGCTAATTCCATTAGCTGCAATATATTTTTATATTTCAAAATATTTTTTCCTAATATTTGCACGGACTTCATTGAGGTTGTCCATAAGTAATCACTTTGTTCTCCAATAGATTTTAATAACTTACGTGCATTTAAAACCATATAAAACCTATTGACAGCAGCTTGAAGTATATTATTTATTTTGCTGTACTTTGCCGTTTCATATCCCACATAATTGCTGTTTTCAGAAATATCAGCAGAAATTTTTGATACATTCCTGCCAATAAGATTAACTTTATAGCCCTTATTTAAAAGCACTCTGATAAGTGTTTGAACCGGTGGATAGCCGTCAATATTGTTAAGTTCAACAACTGTAATTACTTTCATTTTCATCTTCCTTTCATCTGCTCCATATCGTCTGATATGGGATAACATTTTGTGCGCCGCCTTGAATATTTCTTACGGCAACTATGGTATATAAGATTACAACTGCAATATTAATACCCCAACGTACACGTTTATCACTTATAACATTTACGGCTTCCGGAATATATAACACAAGAAAAGCATTGAAATACCACACTAATCTTGTAATTAACGTTGGAAATGCCGAACTCATTGACATAAGGATCATACTGAATAATACGGCAGAATACATAAGTTTAAGATTTTCGTTACATTTAACTTTTTTATATTCATAACATAATAATATAAATGGTCCCAGAACAATAAGTGTATACTGCCAATTAAAAACCTGATCTATATTACCATATAATGACTGTGCTGAAAAATAAGAATAATAGAAATCAAATCTTTGCAAAAAAGGAAGAATAAAACTTTTCAATACTTGAGATACCAAGAAAGCGCCGCCTATCATGATCCAGCCCAATAATGGCGGTATTTCGATGAAAGATAATGCAACCAAAGCCAGTACTATTATCGCCGATTTGTGAAATAAAAACGCAATAAAAATTACAATTGATGCTTTTATCCATTGTTTATTTTTTAGATACGGTATTGCAAATAACATAATTGCTATTGCAATATACTGCCTAACACCATTCATTGAAATAAAGTAGTCTTTTACAATCACAAATAACAAAATGCTGTATACCGGATCTACAGACTCCCTATAAATAGCAATAAAATATCCGCCGCAGATAATAACAGATGTGACAGCAAAAAATATATCCGGCGAATCAGAAAAATAATGCAATATCTTGTTTAATAACCCGAATCCCGGTTCGATGCCTTCTTGCCCAAAATTAAATATGCGGGTATAACTCTGAAAATCCGTTCCCACATTATATCTTACTGCCATAATGAATGTCAGCGGAATAAAGGAAAGAACCGCAAAAATGTATGAAAAAAATATTTCAGAACGTTTATCTATATTCTTAACTTCAACTATATGAATTGATATATATGCAAAAATAATTGAAACAGTTGTTCCCAATATGTAAACACCCATAATTTATTCACCTTTTTAATGTTGATGCAGCTATACTTCTTAACCGCCAATATATTTTTGCAATATAATATCCTTTTAAAATAAAAAAATTATCGATCTTAACGTGTAAACTTACTTCTTTACATTTATAAAGATTTTTTATATGTGATTTTAAATATTTTTGTGCCTTGTAATAGTATTCTTTTTTGCTGCCCTCATTTTCCAGTACCCTTATTATAACGTCATCTGCCGATGTACAACATCTTATATCAGCATATTGTGAAATATTGGGATAATTATCTGTAATATATCTGAACATTTCATCAGTAAAAGTTAATATATTCATGTGTTTTTCGTTTATAGCACTATGAAGAATACTTTTGTTTCTCTGAACATACAAATAAATTTTTTTATTGCCTACTGAGATTTTTTTACTGTCAGAAATCAACTTATACATTATAGCTACATCTTCATAATAAGCACCAAAAGGAAATTTATTTGAAAGTAATATTGATTTTTTATATAATTTTGCAATGGCAACTGTGCTGATCTGATCACCTAAACATATTTTTTTTAGCGCTTGCTCAGGATCAATAACTGTATCTTCATTTTTATCATTTTTATTTATTGTAAATGTGTCACCCTCGTTTATGCGTACAAATTGACCTATTGACATATCTGCATCATATTTTTCAATAAGAGAATATAAATATTCAACATAATCTACGGTAACATAATCATCAGAATCTATAAATGAAACCAGATCTCCGTTACATTGCTCAACTCCGTAATTTCTCGCGTCCGAAAGTCCGCCGTTAGGTTTGTGATAAACAATTATCCTATTGTCCTTTTCCGCATATTCATCGCATATCTTCCCGCTGCTATCTGTAGAACCGTCATCTACAAGAATGGCTTCAAAATTGTCATATGTCTGCGCAAGCACCGAATCAAGACATTTTCTCAGATATTTTTCAACGTTATAAACCGGTATTACCAAGCTTATCAAAGGGTTCATTTTTATGTATTTCCTTTCATTTCACTTAAAATACTTATAGTTCTGTCTATCCCGGCATTTATGTCAAACATTGCTTTCCAGCCCAGTTCTTGAAGTTTTTCACTGTCCAGACGTGCTTTTGTAGCTTTGCTGTAACCGGCTTTTTCCGTTTCATCTGGTATTTCAAATATGACCTTTGTTCCGGATATTTTTGCTGTCAGTTCTGCAAGATCTTTAAGCATAATATCCGATCTTTCATCGGAAATGTTATACGCTTCACCGCATTTCCCGCACAGTAAAACCGTAAGTAACCCCGAAACTGCATCAGCAGCATATGTATATGAATAATACTGCGTACCCGCACTTTTAAGAACAATATCCTCGCCCGCAATACCTTTTTTTATGAATTGACTTATTGCTTTTGTATCGCTCATCAGCATTGTAGGACCATATGTGCGCGTAAACCTCGGAATAACAACATCAAGCGATCTTTGTTTTATATACGCTTGACAAAGCGCTTCACCACAGCGTTTGCTTTCCGGATATCCTGCTCGTAATGTGTTAGGATCGATATATCCGCAGTATTTTTCGTCAAATTTTTCCGTATCGCCGCGGTTCTCACCGTAAATTTCATTTGATGATGCAAAAACTGCTCTTTTTGAATCACATTCTGCCGCAAATTCAAGCATATTCTGAGTTCCTGTTATGTTTGCGGATATTGTTCCTATCGGATCTGTAGCATAGGCTACCGGGTGTGTGTTGCTTGCAAGGTGCAGAACATAATCGGCGCGATCAAATTTTTCTGTATCAAGCTGTTTATTTATATCATGTTCCGCAAACGAGAAATTTTTATCGTCAAAGCAATATGAAAATCTTTGCGCTGCCTTTTCGGAATTTCTTCCCAAAGCATAAATTTTACAGTTAAGACCGGATCGGTTTTTATACATTATTGTATCAATAAAGCAGCTGCCGATCATTCCTGTTGCACCTGATATTAGAACGGAACTGTTCTGCAATTTTTCCCACGGCAGCGGTAATTTTGAAATATAGTCAACATCTTCAAGATATTTTTTATTTTCGATAATATTCATATTTTCACCTGCTATTTCAGCCAACTGTCTTTATCGGCTTTTAAATATGCTTTGAACATTTCCAGATCGTCTTTAGTGGTAAGTTTTATATTCTTATCCGAACCCGCCGCAAAATAAAGACGTTCACCGAGTTCGACCATCATTGTATTTGTGTAAGACGAGCCGTAAATTCCTATCTTTTTTTCGTAAGCTTCATGATATGCGCGGTCAAGTTTTCCGAACTTATAAGCCTGCGGAGTTGATACTCTGCGGAGTGTTTCCCTCGGTATGTATTTTGTAGTTGAAATTTCATCATCTACAACAAATATCTGCTCATTATACGGAAGCGAAGTTACGGCATTTCCGTATTTTTCACATTTTATAATAACATCGGAAAGTACGGTCTCATCTACCATCGGGCGTATTCCGTCATGAATGATTATTATATCATCATCGGAACATTTCCCCTCAAGATTGTAGACGCCGTTCCTGATCGATTCCTGACCGGTCTCTCCTCCGGAAACTATCCATTGTAATTTTGTAATATTGAACTGTTTTGCATATGCACGGACAATGTCATGCCAGCCGTCTATGCAGACAACTTCAATGGAATCCACATTAGGGTGGTTCTGAAAACTTTCCAGAGTATATATCAGAACAGGTTTATCATAGACATTTATAAATTGTTTGGGAATATCCTGTCCCATTCTTGCGCCGGAGCCTCCGGCAATTATTATTGCTGTTACCATCTTTCACACTCCGTGTATATAAATATCTATTCCCTAAGTAATGAAGCAAGCGAGTAGACAGTTGCCATAAAATGAATGATAAAATACGCAAGTACAAAATATCTTGTAAGCCCGAATATAACGGAAATAAGCATAATGATCTGCATAAATCCCGACGGTGACGTAAGATTCAAGGCAATAAGCTTTATTCCGGAATATTTGCTTTTATCTCTTAGCTTTTCTCCTGCCTTTTCGGAAAACAGAACCATTTTCTTGTGCATAACAAGTCTTGAATACAGTGTAAATATTGACGTCAACCCTGCAAGCACAATGAAAATATGATCATTAAAAGGAATAATATCAAATTCTGATGCCGGCGTATTAACGACGCTTATTCCTGCTGCAAAATACATCAGCATCATTGCAAAATATCCCGATGCCGCATCCCAAAGGGTTCCAAGTGTTGATGTACGGTTTGTGTATCTTGCAATATTACCGTCAACGCCGTCCATAAAATTCCACAGTATAAAGCATAGAACGCCGATCATCTGACATATTTTATTTGTTCCGAAGCTTAATAATATAAACCCTGCTATTGACGGAAAAAATGAAATAAACGATACCGTATTCGGCTTGATATTTAATGCAAGAAAAGGCAATGTCAGCACATAGCTGATAGGACGCCCTATATAAAATGCAAATAAATCATTTTTTGCACTTGCCTTTTTTTCAGGCGTCATTGTTTTTTGTGCAAGTTCGCGTACTGTTACCATTTTTTATACCTCTTTATTTTATATTTTTATATATTTCTGTCATAATTTTTTGCGTATTTGATATATCAAATTTTTTGGCTATTTTCAAATTATTCTCACTGCATTTTTTCCTGAAATCTTTATCCTCATACATTTTTACAATAGCATTTTTCATTTCATCAACAGACCGCGGATCAACGCAGCAACCGGTAATACCATCTTCAGCATAATCTTTGATCCCATTTATATCAGCCAAAATCAACGGTAAGCCACACGCCATTGCTTCAAGAGGCGCTATCCCCAAGCCCTCTCTTATCGATGGGTGAACAAAACAATCTGCCGCAAGACATAATTCTTTTATATCCGATCTGTAACCTAAAAGTTTAATATTGTCCGACATTCCGTTTTTATCAATAAGTTGTTGATATGTGTCATGCAATTCTCCGATCCCTGCTATAAGATATACTATATTTGAATTTTTCAATTCTGAAAGTGCGTTGATAACTACTATATGATTTTTACGGCTTTGAAGTTCACCTACAGATAAGATCAAAAAAGAATTCAATGACACGCCGATTTGTTTACGTATATTCTGCATTTCAATAATTTTACTTACATATTTTACCCCCCCGTTTTGGTAAATTTTGTCTTTGATCTCCTTTTCAACTTCTGTCAGATCAAACATTTTCAAATTAGAATAATTCCGCTCTGCTTCTTCAGATTTATCATTATTTATATACTCAGTAATTTTACTTGATATTTCATCAATATTATTTGGATCAAACAGCGCCGAGCCTTGTATCAGATCTGTATTCCCGCGTATATCAGAACATATGACAGGCGTTTTTGATGCAATCGCCTCCATAAGTGCAACTGGAAGTCCTTCCTGAAAAGATGGGAATATAAATAAGTCAGCACAACAGCATAATTCCGATATATCAGTCCTGAAGCCTAAAAGGAATATCCTGTCGGATAATTTTAATTTCCTTATCAGATCGTTTAAATGATTATACAATTCTCCTTGACCGCAAATAAAATATTTATATTTTACATTATCTGATTTTGCAAGCGCACGGATAACAGCTTCATGATTTTTTCTTGTAATAAGTTCACCGACTGACAAAAGCATTTTTTCATTATCGGAAATTCCCAGTTCCCTGCGTTTAACCTGCCGCATTTCATCAGTAAAATTATCTCTCGAAAACTTTTTCGTATCAACACCGACACCCGGAATATATGTAACGTGCTTTGCGTGCATATGTTTCTGAGCAAGAGCGTAGTCCTCTTTATTTATTGTGATAAGCTCGTCCGTCAGGTGCGCAAGAAACCATTCAACAGGATAATAAAGCAGCCAGTTTTTCAGCGGCGCACCTTTAAAAAAATGGAATCCGTGCGCAGTATAAATTACTTTTGTGCCTTGCTTACGGTATTTCCTTGCAGTAAGTCTTGCAAGAACTCCGCCCATAGGCGTATGACAATGTGCAATATCAAAATGATTTTCCTTGAATAATTGTTTCAGCTGCTTATATGCCGTAATATTTGTTTTCGCAAATGGCGAGCGTGCGAAATCTATCTGATGTCTTATAATTCCTTCTGCTTGAAAATTATCATTCTCTGATAGATTTAAATTAGCAGCTATATGTACTTCATATCCCATAGATTGAAGTATTTTTATATCGTTGCGTTCAAAGTTAAAAAAACTTCCGACTGTAGCTGCGAATAATGCTTTTTTCATTTTATCATCTCTTTATTCCTTAGATACTGCTGCAGCAGATTCCTTTTCCGACCCCATAAACGCTCCCATTGTAGCTTCTCCTTCGGCATTTATGCCATCGCGTTTCAGAACGGTAGCAACAGTCTGAAAAATTATCTTCCAGTCTCCTGAAAATGTGATATTATCAACATATTTAACGTCCCAGTCAAATTTTTCTTCCCAAGTAATTGAATTACGACCGTGGATCTGTGCCAGACCGGTGATACCCGGGCGGACTTCATGTCTGCGCGCCTGATGTTCGTTATATCTCGGAAGATATTCAACCATCAAAGGACGCGGTCCGACTATGCTCATGTCTCCCTTTAAAATATTTATCAATTCCGGAAGCTCATCCAAGGAGGTCGAGCGAAGCTTAATTCCGAAAGGCGTGAGCCTGTCCGCATCCGGTAAAAGATTTCCGTTTGGATCCCTTTTATCCGACATTGACCGGAATTTATACATCTTGAATATTTTCCCGTCCTTTCCGGGACGTTCCTGCCTGAATATTACCGGCGAGCCGAGTTTTATTTTAACAAGGATCGCTGTAACAAGTATTACCGGTGACAGAACTATCAGCGCAAGAAGCGCACATATAAAGTCCTGAGGACGTTTTATGTATTTTTCATAAAAATGCTTTTTATGCATTTTTAACACTCCTATTGCCTGAATTTATCGGGCGTTATATTGATTTTAAGCATATCTTCCGGATTTCCCGGCTGACCGTGTCCCGGAAAAACAAGTGAAATATTGTTTTTCAAGCTTTCAAACAGCGGTATATCTTCATTCCGGAATTTTTTAGTGCTTCCGCCCGGGAACCTTGTTATAACCGGTATGGGCAAAAGGTCATCTCCGGAAAATAAAATGCTTTCATCTAAAACATAACAAGCAGAACCTGCCGAATGACCGCCTAAACAGTGACATTCGATAATATGTTTATGCCATTCAAATGTGCATTTGCCGTCAAAAGTCTCATCTGCAGCTGATACGGAAAACCCTGTAACCATTCCCGAAACCTCAGAATGAGTATTCATCGATATCAGCACATCGGCAATTGAAGATAAATTACCCTTTGATGACTGCATACGGCTGCTGCATTCAGAACTTGAAATTACATTGCAGTTAAACATATTTCTTAATTTATCTGCCATAAAAATATGATCAAAATGCTCATGCGTAAGGAAAAGCGTTATGTTTTTAATATTTGAAGAATTCAGGTACGAGATCATTTTGTTACTGTCTGCTGCATCAAATATCAAAGCATCATTATCTTCAACAATAACGTAAGAAACAGCATCAAAAACTTCTCCCGTAAACCGGATTATCTTTGTCCCATTACAAACGGTTGTTTTACTCATAATATCTAAAAATTTTATTTATTTCCTATGTATTCTGCGTTCAGTTTTTTTCTGTCGATTTTTCCGTTATCGTTGTAAGGAAATCTTTGCAATTGGTGATACACTGTAGGAACCATATATTTTGGTATAACATTCAACAAATGATCCCGCAATTCTTCTTCCGATGTATCGCCTTGATAAAACAGAACGATCTGCTTATTCACCGGATCATATGAAGCGCACACATTGCTCACAAACTTATTTCCCATAGCGGCAGCTTCTATTTCGCCAAGTTCAATACGATATCCGGAATGTTTTATCTGAAAATCTTTTCTGCCGGCAAATACAAGTTCTCCTCGCTCGTTGTAATATACAAGATCTCCCGTCAGATACATTTTTTCTCTGTAATGTTTGCAAATAGGATTTGTAACATACTTTTCATCTGTCTTTGCAATATCGTCCCAATATCCCGCCGAAAGCGAACTTCCGTAAACACATAGTTCACCCTGAACGCCGACCTGTGATTTATCTATGCAGTTCCCGTCCTCGTCAAGAACGAGCAGACCTGTATTCTCACAGGCTTTTCCCAGCGGAAGTGTTTCATTATCCTCAAATTCTCTATCCACAATGTAATATGTACAATTGACAGTTGCTTCCGTAGGACCATAGACGTTTGCAATGGTCTTAAGATTAGGAAGATGGCGTTTCCAATAGTTCAGCTGCTTGACCGGCATTACCTCTCCGCCGAACATTATCAATTCGACCTCGTCAAGCTCTATAGAACTCAGAATATCAAAATTAGCAACATTTACAAATGCAGAAGGGACCCAATACAAGAAATTAATATGACGTTCTTTTATAAATTGCATTGCTTTTGCAGGAAATGCAAAATACTTCGGCGGAATTATCCCAAGAGTTGCACCTGTCTTTAATGTTGCATAAATATCCTGTGTGGAAATATCAAAATAAAACGGTGACTGACTGCCCATGATCGTTTTATCTGTTATTGGCAGCGCACTTACAGCCCAATCAATATAATCGATCACATTATGGTTGTTAATTATAACACCTTTCGGAACTCCTGTTGAACCGGAAGTAAAGAACACATATACGGGATCAACATCAAGGATCGCGTTTACAAGATCTTTTGAATCACCGCATACGTCCAATGAAACTTCATCAATGTTTATCAGTTTTACCGTGTGATCAGCATTAAAGTCGAGAAACTTTTCCTTTGTATTATTATCCACTATTACCGCAGACGGGTGCAGTGCGTCCATAACGCTTAACACTTTATCTGCCGGAAAACGAACATCTGTCGGCGTATAGAAGTTTCCGCTGTATAAGATACCCATAAACGCAACAATAGAACTTACGCTTTTAGGAAGATATACAAGTATCGGATTTCTGCTGCCATTAAGCTGTCCTTTTATGTACCGACCAAGACTTACGGCATATCTTCTGAGTTCCGAAAATGTAATTTCTGTCTTTTCATCAAAGAACGCTGCTTTATCCGGATATTTCTCAGCACTTTCTTCTAAGTATGACAATACACTTGTTCTCATATACATTCACCATCATATCGTTCCGCCGCTTTTTCTTATCAATGCGGCAATGGCTTCAACTGTGCAAAAATTTTCAGGCACTACGTCCAGTCCGTCAATTTTTGCATTGTATTTTTCCTCAATTGCGGATACAAGTGATATTATATCAAAAGAATCAAGGTATCCGTCCTCCACAAAATCATCACTGTCCGTAAAATCAAACTCCGGACGCAGTTCACTTAAGATCTTATAAATTTCTTCCATGGCTTTTCTCCTTAATTGATTTTTTATACTATAAAAATATAGTTATAAAGATTTTCTTTCTTATAATTCCATTTGTTAATGTATAAATTCAGCGCAGGGGTGTTATCTGCTCTGCACCATAAAGTAAAGCTTTTAAAATCTTTATGGATCGAGAAATAACATTGCATAAGTTTGTTTCCGATACCCTTACCTCTATATTTTTCATTAACACACAGCATTCGTACATATGATGTTTTTTTCGTATCTTCAAATATAATAAAGCCGGCAATACTTTCGTTATCGTAAATTCCTATAATACTCTTTGACTTTATGAACCCGTCTAACTCTATATCACTTGGAATATGATCTCCTATAGGTCTGAACGTACTATCCATCATTTCACGCAGTATCTTATGATCTTTTTCTGTACAGTAGAAATATTCATCTGTTTTACTTTCGGATATTTCTCCACCGTTTCTTAATCGTTCATATTTAATGATTTCCCTGCATCGGATCTTTGTGCTGAGATCATAACATTCCGGGTCGCCTTTGGTCACTATCTCAATGACATAGATATTTTGAATATTTTCAACGATAATTTTAAAATTATTTATCCATTCAAAATCATCTGACATAAAAAACACTTTTATGTGATCTGTCTCATTTAAAAGAAAAATAATTGAATTTTCAAAAGAATAACATGATACTGCATCTTCTTTCAGCCATTCTTCAAAACGCTGCGGCTGAAAATAGCAATTAGAATATCTGTATTTTTTTTGTATTGCTTCGGTATACAAATGATATATCTGCTCTTTAGTTATCATACTCATATTGTTCCCTACAATTCCGTTTGGATCTCATCACAAAAATCCATTTTTCCAAGCTTCATAATGATCGCTCCCCATGTCAGACCGGAACCGAATGCAGACAAACAGCAATTATATATACCTTTCTGCATTTCATTTTTCAGATTATGCACAATTACCGTCGGGATCGAAGCACCGCTTGGATTACCATAATTTTCTACAATATTCATAAAAAGTTTTTCATATGGAATATTTAATTTATCAGCCAGTTTTTGCAGCATAAATTTATTTGGCTGATGGAAAAAGAAATAATCCATACTTTCTTTTTCTACAGTATATTTTTTAAACATATCCTCCAGCATCGGCGGAACTTCTCTCTGTACGAAATTGAATACCTCTGCTCCGTTCATATGCAGATGATCAAGGCATCTCTTGTTTCCGTCTTCTTCGGTTATCATCTTTGCGGTTTCAGGAGAACTCGGCATTGCAAATCCTCCGGCAGGGATCATGAGACATTCACGGTTTGCTCCGTCCGCCATAAGCCGAAAGTATATATCTCCTCCATTCGGATCATTTTCAACGACCGTAACTGTTGTCACATCGCCTATCAACGGGAAATCATTGCGGTCGTGCTTTGATACTTTATGGCTCAGAACATCTGTATTAAAAAGAACTATCTTTTTATTTTCCATATTCTCCAAAAGCATAAACGCTTCCATAAGCCCCAGCAGAAAGCCGCAGCACCCTTGCGGCATATCAATGCAAAGCACATCATTCGGAAGATCACATTTGCCGTGGATCATATTGCTCATCTGCGGAAGAAAATAATCCGGTGACAAACTTACAACAACAACTGCGCCTATATCTTCACGCCGTATCATATCGTTTTTCAGTAAATGTTCCAGACCTGCAACACAAAAATCCGATGCCGTACTTGAAGCTTTGGCTAATCTGTGCTTATTAAAGCCCATGACTTTTTTCAAGCGCTTTGTTTGCTTTTCCGGAAAATCGTAATTTCCTATTTCATCATCAAAATAGCTTTCCGTTTCCGGCAGCACAGTAAGTATTCCGCTTATTTTTTTGTTTTTAAA
>CANRFB010000061.1 GCA_947629785.1 uncultured Clostridia bacterium
GTGGTAAACTTATTATACCATATCTCGGTTGGAATTTCTATTTTTATTGGTCCATATCATTTTAACACATACATTTTTGAAAAAAATTTTTATTCCGACTTTGTTATTGACTTATAGGGAAAAATTTGTAATAATATGGTTGATGCTAAATGAAAGGACGATGCTCAATGCCGTATTCGGATATGAATATTTCCGCAGAAGAACTGCTTGAACAGATATTCAGCAAAACTCAGGAACTCTATAAAGAGATCTGCCATAATAAGGACGATGCTTCCAACAACCATTACGAAATTTTCAGACTGCTCACCGACCTCGGAAGAACTCTTATAAACGCCGACCGCACCAGCTTCTGGAACCGGAACAAACGCTCCCATGAGATCTGGACTACCGCCGCTGTGGGAACAGAACGTATAACTATCCCCGAAGGTACGGGCATTGTGGGAAAAGCTCTCTCGGAAAACAAAGTAATAATTGTAAACGATCCCTATAACAGCCCCGATTTCAACTCCGATGTGGATAAGAAAACAGGCTATGTGACAAAATCTATCCTTGTAATGCCCGTTTCAAACTGTCGGGGTGAAATAATCGGTGCGTTCCAGGCTATAAACAAACTTGGCGGGGACGGCAAGTTCAACGACGGCGATGATATAAAACGCCTGACCCTTGCCGCATTTATCTGCGGTATAACCCTTGAATCGGAAACGTTTCTGGACGATTCCTACCACGACCGCCTTACCGAACTTAAAAACCGCATGGGTTTCTACAACGACTACACGGGAAAATATTCAAAAATGCTTTCCGATACCGCAGAACTGCATGATGTTTCGCTTTTTATCTGCGATATAGATTTTTTCAAAAAGGTAAACGATACATACGGGCATAACGCAGGCGATGCCGTTCTGAAACACGTTTCCCGCATACTTTACAGCAATATGCGTATCTGTGACGGCATTTACCGCTGGGGCGGCGAAGAATTCATTGCCATGCTGCCCGACACCGATATGGACAGCGCGGCAGACATTGCCGAAAGGATACGCAAAGCAGTGATGGCGTCCGTCTGTCACTTTGAGGATCTGGATATACATATCACCATGAGTTTCGGAGTCACCACCATCGACAGAACAAAGTCCATTGAGGACAACATAAGCGATGCGGACGCAAAACTTTACCAAGCCAAGGAAAGCGGCAGAAACATTGTTATAAAATAAAAAAATCCCCGTTCCGTTTCATTTCGGAGCGGGAAAAAATTTTTTTATTCACCGTTTCCCGTGCCGTCGGGAGTTTCTGTCGGTTCGGGAATATCCTCGGGCTTTGCGGGTTCGGCGGCGTCGGTGTTGATCTTTGCTTCGGGATCGTCCTCACTGTCGGGAATGGCGGTTATCGGCAGGGAAAAATCAAGAGAAATGCCTGTTCCGTCGGGAACTTCTTCAAAAAGCCGATCTGCGTCCCAAGATGCTGCATCGTCTGCCTCTTGCCACTTATAACCGGCAGACGGTTCGGGCAGCCAGCTATTAACATCGCTGTCATAGCCGGAATTCATGTAATATTTTTTCAAACTGCTGTCCTTATCTTTTAATGCGATAATATCGGTAACTTCATAAAGAATTATATTAGTATATTCTATATTGTTAAAATGGTCTACGCTTATGTCGGAATTATTTTCCGGAGTTAATTTCTGTTCAGCATAATGAACAATATCTTCCGGGATCTTAAAGTAGTTTTCACTTTGCGCATATGTATATGACCGTGCATAGACAGTTTCTTTTTCAATATAGTCTTTATCTGCACCCACCATTATCGTTACGGAAACACCGTTATATATTTCCATACCGTCCTGAACAGGCGTATCGGCAGTAAATTGTTTGTATGACTGACTTTCTTCGTCAATATATACCCATGTTGTACCGTTTGTAACAGCGGGGAGACTGCTTCCGAATGTTTCGCCATCTCCCATATTTATGGTTTCTGTTGTTGAAGGCGTCTCATCTTCATAAAACGCATTCTTTGTTTTAAATGTTACGGTCGCGGGCTTTTTGATAGAAAGCGTCAGCGGTTCGTTGTTATATCCGATTTCGCCGGCAAAAACACTGAATTCCGAGCCGTACTTAAAGAATGACTGCTGCATAACCGTACTTCCGTTAGGTTCGATACACCATTCTTCTCCATCTTCCGGCGTGCCAAGAGAATCCAAAAATGCATCATAATTTTTATTGGAATTACGTAACGCACCAAAATAATTATATACTGTTCCATTGTAATTAAACCTTAAAACAGGTACAATATAAATACTTTTTGTTGCTTCAACAGACTTCAGATCCTGCGCTGTAAAAACAGTATCTGTATTTGAATACGGCGAAATATCCGAGATCCGGTCATTTACTACATAATATTTGCTGTTATATACATTTTGCAGCATATCAAGTTCAGTTTCAGTTATCGTATCACCGTACTTTTTAATAAGTTCGCTGCCACTGTAATAACGTACAAATTCGTCTTTTCCTGTTGAACCGTTATTTGACCAAGAAACTTCATCAATAGAGATCGTTATACCTTCATAAATATCCAAATCGCTGCTTACTGAATGACCATCATATTGTTCATGATACTCCCCTTGATCATCTTCATATATCCAAGTACCTGTACCGCTTGAATACTCTATTTGCATCGGTTCGCCAATAGGAATTACCTGTGTTTTTATGTCGGTACTGTCTTTCAGATAATGATACGTTATAACATACCCTGTTCTCTTATAGACCGCAGTCAGAATTATACCGTTTTCATCGGGAACTTTCACGGTATCTGTATCGGAGAATGTTTCGCCATTGTAAAGCCAATGATCAAACTCATATCCCGAAATGTCGGGTTTCGCAGTGTTGGCATTTACATGATACGAAATAAGCGAACTATATTCAAATTCAAAGTCTGTGTCAAATTCACCTGTTACTCTGTCCTCGGAAATTATCGCTTCATCGTCCAAAGCATACTCAAAGATTACCGGATATTTCTGAACGGTATATACCGCCGTAACGGTAATATCCCCGTCAACGGTAACGGAAGTTACTGTTTCGCTGTCGATCTCCCAGTGTCCGTCATGACCCGTCTTTTCGGGAACGTCAGGCAGGGTGTATTCCGTGCCGTAGTCCTTGGTAACGCTTTCGGGCATAGCAACGTCTGTCTCGGAAGTTTCAAATGTTATTGTATAAGTATTTATTGTGTAGAACGCAGTAACGGTAATATCTTCCGAAACGGTATAGTCATCGGGAATTGCTTTTCCGTCTATCTGCCATTCGCCTGTGTAACCTTCCACTTCGGGCAGATCGGGCAGGGAAGCTTTCAGATTTTTGCCGTATTGGAAATAAGATACAGCAGGACTTAAATTCAAGCCTTCCATATTTGTATCATATGTGATAGTGTAGCTGTTGATCGCATAAACCGCCGTGATGGTAATATCTGACGTAATAACATATCCGTCAGGAATTGCTCCGCCGTCTAAAGTCCATTTTCCTGTGTACCCTGTCTTTTCGGGAATGTTGAACAATTCTTACGGAACATTTCCTTTCTAATAAATCGGGCATTATATCCTGCCCACAAATTTGTAGTAAATCTCGATTTTCTGAGCTTTTTCACCGTCTATCACTTCGGCTTCGTGAACAACGATTTTTTCAATGAGGGTGTGCAGGATAGCGGAGTTAAGCTCGGTGATAAGACTGTAATCCTTGATAAGATTAACAAAGGTATCCACATTTTCCGTAGCAGCCTTGCTGTTGCGGATTTTTTCTTCAAGTTCGCCTATCTGATTTTCAAGGGTTATCTGCTCGGCTTCATACTTGGCGGAAAGCTGCTTGAAGTTTCTTTCTGAAATGTTACCGCTGACCTTATCTTCATAAAGGCTTGAGAAAAGCCTGTCAAGCTCTGCAATTCTGTTCTTCGCCTTGCGGAGTTCCTTTTCTGCCCTTTTGGTATCATCGGAAGCATTGCAGTCAAGCGTGGATATTATCTCGGATACCATTTTGTCATCATCTTCCAAAGCACATTTCGCACGATACTGAATATCCGCAAGAACGGCGTCATAAAGGTCACGAGCTTCAATCCAGTGCTGTGTGCAGTGAGTTTTTCCGTAAAGCCTGTAAAAGTTGCACTGATAGCCTACCATATCTATAACATTGGGTCTTGGATTTCTTCTGTGGGCGAAGGACTTTGTAAGGCTGTGGTCACAATCGGCACATCTCAATAATCCTGCGAATATGTTGTCAAATCCATCACTCTTTTTTTCACGATGATGGGATTTTACCATTGTCTGAACAAGCTCCCACTTTTCGGGTTCAATGATAGGTTCGTGCATATTCTCCACAATGAAAGCCTTTGAATTTCTTGTGTATCTTTTCTTGCTCTTGGCTGAGATTTTCGGCCTTTGCTGTCCTCTGATATGTCCTGCATATACGGGATTGGTGAGAATGGTGGAAACAGCTCCGTCACGCCAGTCATATATGTCCATATCGGTGCTGATATGCGAAGCATAGGTGTTATTGAAATATTCAGCTGCAATGGCGGCAGGCTTCGGAATCTTCTCGGCACGAAGGGCAGCGGCAATTCTGTGTACGCCGTTTCCGTCAAGGTAAAGCTCATAAATCTTGCGAACAACGGGAGCGCACCTTTCATCAATGATAAGGTGATTTTTGTCCTGCGGATCTTTGATATATCCGTAAGGAGCTTTATTCCCGATGTGCTTGCCTTGGCTCTGACGGGTATAAAGTGCGGACTTTATCTTTTTTGAGATGTCCTGCGAATACATATCATTAAGCAGATTTCTGAACGGAGCAATGTCAAGGGAAGAAGCGTTGAGGGTATCAACGTTATCATTGAGGGCGATGTAGCGAATACTGTGTTCGGGGAAATACACTTCCATATAAAAGTCGCTCTCAAGGTGATTTCTTCCAAGTCTTGACTGGTCTTTCGTTATAACACAATTAACCTTTTTGGCTTCAACGTCCTCTATCATACGTCTGAATCCGGGACGTTCTGTGTTAAGACCTGTGAATCCGTCATCAATGTAAAAATCGTGGATAATGATGTTGTTCTCATTGCAGTAACGGGTGAGCATATCACGCTGGGTATCAATACTTGCACTGTCCTTGTCCATAAGACCGTCATCTTTGGAAAGTCTGAGATAAAGGGCTGCGGTGTATATTGTGTTTGGCTGTTTCATTATGAAATTCCTCCTATAATTTCAGAACAGCCGTAATATATTGTATCTTTATTATACTACGGCTGACCTGAAAAATCAAGTGATATTGATGTATATTTATGAGTTTTATGCAGTTTCTTTTATCTTCTTCTGCACCTTTTCCTCAATGATTTTCTTGAATACTTTGGTATCCTTTTCTGTACCCACATAGTGAGGGACTACGATGATTTTCGTAGGCTTTTTCTTTATCTTTTTGTACATATATTGGGATTCTCCTTTCCTGCTTTTTCTTTTGTTCGTGTATATTATCAAAGCTCAACGGCTTTCACCACTCCGCTTTTTCCTCGCTTCTGCCCTCTGCCGTTCCTCCGCAAGCCTTCTCCTCTCGGCTTCCTTTGCATTGACCTTTTCAGCTGTTGGCTTGGACAAACTTTCCTCATATTCCTCAAGCTCCTCCTTTGCAGAACGGAGATAGCGTTCATAATCGGTTTCCATCTGACGGATAAAAGTGGTGTACTGTGCTGTTACCGCTTTCTTATCGGCCGCCAGTTTTTCGGACTCTTTCTCAAATTCAGGAAGCTGTGATTTCAGCAATTCAAGCTCCTGCGATGCCTTTTGAATATCCGCCTTGCTCCGTATTTTGTTTTCCCTGAGAATTTCATACGGCTCTAAATCCTTGAGCATACTCGGATACCAAGGACCTTCACGATTAAGAAGCTCCAGATAGCGATCACCGTTTTCAAGGATAAACTCCTTTTCCTTTATCTTCTCTTTGGTTTTCTTTACCCTTTCGACAGCATGATTGGATTTCTCGGCAATGCTGTTGACGTGCTTTTCAAAATCCTCTTTGGAATGAATGTTATGCTCGTGAATGTAACAAAGCAAATCGGCAGTTTTGCGAAGCTCGTTGTATGTAACGTGATTGAAGTCCTCGCTTTTTCGGTAAAAGCCTATCTGTATCTGCCGTAAGCAAAGAGCATATTCTCTCTGTACTCCCGTATAGGACAAAACCTTGTCAAGCGACATTTCTTTATCCTTGTTCTCAATGCGGTACTGTAATTCTTCAATACCATACCCATCACCCAGCCTTAACGTGCGGACAGGTTTTCGATTATCAAGATTTGCAGGCTTAACGGATAAATACTTCCCCTGCCGTACAAGGTAACCGCTGTTACAAAGCTGTTTCACCAAATCGTCTATACTCCGAACATTCTCCATAAGCACAATTCGGTCAATATCATCGCAAAGCTTCTGTTTCCACGATGTGCCGTTCTGACGGGCAAGCCACTCTGCATAATTCTGTCTTGCGTTCCATTTGGGATTTTCGATAACATTCAGATTTCTCCTTTTGCAGAGTTCGTTTGCAACCTCTCTGCATTGCTTCAAGGTGGATTTGTTGTCAAGCCAGCGTTTGCCGTTCAGACTGTACGCATTAACGGCAATGTGAACGTGAATGTTGTCTGTGTCGGTATGAACAGCAATGAGTATCTGATACTTATCCCCGAAAACCTTTTTCGCCCATTGCTCTGCAATGTAGCAGGCATCTTCCGGGGTTACTTCCTGCCCTTTGAAGGAAAAAACATAATGGTGCATTTTGATATGCTCCTTTCCCTCGGGTTTTTCCGTTCGGTGAAATTTCTCTCCTGCGAACGTTTCATAGCAAAGGGACATTTCAAGATATGCCGATTTCGGATCAACGGAACAATTTATTCCCCTTACGATTTCAGCTTTCTGAGCTTTTGTTTCTCCTGTGATATATTTCAGAAGGGCAAGCGGTGAGTTTTTTATGGAATAATGCTTTACTACTGCCACTACAATTTCACCTCGATCATCGGGATAGGGGTCAGCCCGTTCTTTGCAATATCGCCCAGATAGTTGAGCCACCTTTCCACTTCTTCTACGTCTTTTGCAAAAACTTCCTTGTTTGTGTTTACGTCCTTTGCGACTCTGTTAATGCAAAACTGAACAGTGTCCGTTTTGGAGGAAACTCCGTTTTTATCATAAGCGGAATGGTCGATAATTTTGATTTTGGGGTTAAGTGCCTGTTCTCTTATGTAGGCAGCAGGGAGCTTTCCGCTTTCCTTTGCAAGTGCAGTTACCTTGTTCCATTCATCGGGACTGTACTTGACTTCCCTGCGAATTTTGATTTCTGTCTTTTTCATTGTTTCCTTTCTTTTCAAGCATCGTTCAGAAGCTGTGAGTAGTAGCGATAGAAGATGCTTCTGTAATCTTCAAATCGCTTTTTGAGTTCTCGGAGCTTTGGGAAATGCTCGGAATTTGTATTCTCTGCAACCTTCAAAATCATATTTATATCGGTGCCGATATGATTTATGATTTTGAGTGGAAAGCAAATATCCTCTCCCTGATAGCATTTCCATTCCTTGTGAAGCGACATATTCCGAAGATATGTTGCAGGCTTCATTTTCAGAGCTTTGGCACATTTGCAGACACGTTCCCATTGGGATCGGCTGAAAATGACCAGCTTTCGTTTTGTTCTTTTCAAAAATATCTCTCCTTTATCTTTCTATCAAATATCGGGGTCTTAGGGGCAGTCAGCCCCTAACAAGCCGACTGCGGAGCCGGTCGGGAAAAAGATGTACTTTTTCTGCACTTGTGATAATCAACCGTCCCCTTTTTTCAACCGTACGAAAACAATGCGTTTAATGCTTCCCCGACAGGAGATTTCCGATTTTCTTGCCTACGCCCGTATTGGCGGTTTCCTCCAGAACGGCAAACAGAGAATTGAGCTTTTTCCCCATATCGGCAATAGCAAGGGACTTTTCCGTAAGCTCGGCAATGCGTTTTTCCATTTCGGCTATTTGTTTATCCTTTTCGGCGGTTTTGGCTTTTTCGGCAGTAAGCTCCTGCTCCAGATCGGCGATACGTTTCTTGTATTGGTCTGCTTCTCTGATAAGCAAGCCACTATTATCACTATATATCTGATATTCCTTGTACCACTTTTCCGTTTCGGCTTTCTGCCTGACAATTTCTTCTTCAAGCCTTTTCACCTTATCCACAAGCGGAGCATTTTCCAAATTCGGCTTCAAAAGTTCCTGTGCGGTATCGTCAAGGCAAGTTTTACCGTTCATCTTGAAAACGTGATTCTTGAGCTTATCCGCATTTCTGCTTATCTTTTTATATACCGTCTGCTGTGCGATGTGCTGTTCGGCAGCATACTCTTTTACGGTCATCGGCTGTTTTACTGTTAATTGCAATTTCGGTCATCTCCTGTTTTTGTTGGTATTAAAGCAACCGCTTTTTAGTACCATTTCTGCATTAGCTTTAAATCGGCGGTATTTTCATACTGCTTTATCGGTATCAATTTCGCCGTATTTCAATACCACATTTACTGTTAGCTTCAAATATCCGCCGTTTTGATGCTATATTTGTTGGTATGAATTCTTTACGTTTTTGATACCAAACGGAAAAATCATACTAAAACGGCAGGATAATGGTACTAAATCTGCGGTCACACCGTATCATTGAAATGGAGCTGACCTGAGTTTGGCGGTATTCTGCGGAAAGCAACATTTTCAAGAGTAACGCCTTCGGGCATTTTCTTCAAAAAATTGATAAGCTCCTGTGCGGAGATTTTCTTCTCCTTTAAAGTTTTGAGAATCTCCTTGTTTTCAAGCTCTGCGATTTTCGCATTGTTCTCGGCAATACTTTTGTCGATAGCCTGTCCCTTATTCTTGTGGGCGGTTTTCTGCTCCCGAAGCCTGTCACGCCTTTCATAGCACTCCTGCAATTTCTCCTCATCGGTACGCTTCGGTTTTGTGAGCTTGGACTGCTTTTCGTCAGAAGGCTCGGTTGTGGGTGTGGTCTTTACTTCCTCATTCATAAAATGATTTCTCCTTTCATTTTTAGTTCGTTACGATTTCGGCTCATTCCTTGTCCGTCCTCTCCAGTTCTGCAAGCCACTCCATAAATCTCTCCCGTCTGATAAACTTACGCTTACCGATGCGAATAACGGGAATATCCTCACGATTGAACAGGGCATATGACATAGAACGTGAAAATCCCATATCCTGCAAGTCCTTTGCGGAGAGAATTTCGGGTGTGCCGTTTTTTCTGTCCTCCATCAGTTTCACCTCCTTTGCGACTTTTGATGGTTTGATTATATCATCATTTTTCGCATTTGTACGGAAATTGTTGTGTAGTCAGGCATCAATCGATTGCTAACGCCCTGTCAATCACTTTGATACTGATTGATTTTGTCTGACTTGCTTGACAAACAGGTCTTATGATTGTATAATATTACTAATAGAAAGTATAAACACACAATCAACAAAATGGAGGTTATGTTATGAGTCGTTCATTTATCGTAGATTTCGACAACTATGAAAATATCACATTTAGGGATATTATCGAAAAATTATATGAATTACGGGATTTTGACAAACTTGTTGATATGAAACAAGCTTCCATATCCAAAAGAGTAAACGATGTAAGCACAGCAATTACCGAAGACCTGCTGGACACTTCCATAAACGAGGGATATTTCTCATTTTTGATAGACGAAGGGCCTATTTTTGTTACATTCAGCAAGAGAGATCCCGATATTAATCCCTATAATCCTTACAAATATAATTATTACATTGAAAGCCGCCATTTAGTGGGAATCGGAAGGGATCTCTGGGTTGCTGCTGCAAGTGCGTTGGCGTCCATTACAAACGGGATAGTCAGCTCGGCTGACGGTGCATGGGACGGTTACTGCGAATACTCCGGCGGCGAGCTATGGAACGAATACTTAAATTGTCAGCGAAAAAAGGACATCAAAGAATATTCCTGAAAGGTTGTGTCTAAATCGGCATCTCTAATCTTTTCGTTTTTGTCCCAGGTTACGGTATCACTTACAATGGTAATTTGCGGTAGATACAGATATGACGTCGGGCAAGAGAATTTACAATTTTGTCCTCATTGAAGAGTCTGTGCAGTTTGCTTTGCTTGTGGGAGCAATTCCCGTTATGGAAAACATACTAAAAAAATTCAAAAGAAACGGAGAAAAGACATTGAACATAAAGAACATAATTGCAGATGATAAGACAGCATCTATCGGTATCAGCTTTGATGTTCCGAATGAAAAGGAGATTATCGCTATCGGAAGTCCCGACAGGCTGAAAGCATTTTTTACGCTCGGCATAGAAAGTCCCGAAATTGAAGTCCGCACCCGTAAGCTCGGCAGCCTTGTTGATGATATGAATGAGCTTGCTCAATCTGAGGAAAATGGCAAAATGCAGACTCTCGCCGAATGTGCGAACGGCTTATGCGGAATCATCAGCGAAGGGCAGGGAAACAAGTCTGCGGAGGAATATATAAATGCCCTCGCCAAACTGTATGACAGTTCAAGCAAGGGCAATATGCTTCTAAATTTTATGATTTTCTTTATTCTGACGAATTATCAGTATAACCACAAGACGCTCAGCTCCGAATGGCACGTTTTTATGTCCTCAATGAAAAAGTCGGCAGCTCGCTTTGCAGAGCAGTTCAATACTTGTGTTTCGGATATGCTCCTTCCGTTTCGTAATCTCCCGAAAGTTCCCGAATCGAACGTTCGGTATTGGAACATTCCCGAACAGATAAACGCTTCGCCCACTGATTTAACGGTACATATCTACTATACGCACCTTAACGGCACTTGGAAGACAGCCTATGTAGCCGATGACTCGTTTCTTGCCGTTCTCCGTATTTACGTTGATATGCTCAAACAGGCAAACCGCATAGTATCAAACTGCACGATCTGCGGAAAACTCATAATCAAGGACAAAACCAACAATTCCGACTTTTGCAGTCAGGAATGCCGCAACGTTCACAAGAGAGAATGGACGAAGGAAAATCGCATAAAGAACGCCGAAAGCGATGTGCAGTGCCTTTACACTCAATTTTACAACAACACCAACAACCAGAAACGCAAGCTCAAGCGTTCTCCCGAAGCTCTTGAACAGTATAATGTTCTTTTCAATGAGCTGAAAGAAAAGGCTCTTACTATGAAAAGAGGACTGTCCGATGACAGCCCTGTGTCTGAGGTCAGAGCTTTTTCGACTCAGCTTATTGAGTGGGAACAGGATTTGAGGGATTTGGCGGAGCAGCTGCACGAGGATATGAACAAATCATAAGTCAAGTTTGAGTGAGAATTGTTCTTGAATTATAATACATTTTGTGGTATAATCAATTTAGTTATTATGTAATTGGAGCTGTTTATATGAACATTATTAGTTTGTTTTCCGGCTGTGGCGGTCTTGATTTAGGCTTTGAACGTGCCGGATTCGATATTCCCGTAGCAAATGAGTACGATAAAACTATATGGGAAACCTTTAAAATCAATCATCCGAAAACACATTTGATTGAAGGGGACATCAGAAAAGTAAACGAAGATGATTTTCCGAGTAATGTAGATGGCATTATTGGAGGACCTCCCTGTCAATCTTGGTCGGAAGCAGGAGCTTTGCGTGGTATAGAAGATGAACGTGGTCAATTATTCTATGATTATATAAGAATATTACGCAAGGTTCGCCCTAAATTCTTTCTTGCTGAAAATGTAAGCGGAATGTTAGCCAACAGACACAGTGATGCTGTGCAGAACATAGTTAAGCTATTTGAGGAAAGCGGATATAATGTCACAATTACACTTGTAAATGCGAAAGACTATGGAGTTGCAGAGGAACGAAAAAGAGTATTTTATATCGGATTTAGAAAAGATTTAAATATTGATTTCAAATTTCCTACCGGCTCAACGGCTGATGATGATAAAAAAATCACATTGAGAGATATTATTTGGGATTTGCAGGAATCGGCTGTTCCTGCTGCTGAAAAAAATCATCATAATTTATCTGCTGTCAATAATAATGAATACTTTACCGGAGAATATTCACCCATATTTATGAGCCGAAACAGGGTGAAATCGTGGGATGAACAAGCATTTACCGTGCAGGCTTCTGGCAGACAATGCCAACTTCATCCGCAAGCTCCTAAGATGGTCAAGTTTGGAAAGAATGATTGCAGATTTGTTGAAGGTAAAGAGCATCTCTATCGCCGTATGACTGTCAGAGAGGTTGCAAGAGTTCAAGGTTTTCCGGATGATTTTAAGTTTATTTATGATAGTGTCAATGACGGATATAAAATGATTGGCAACGCTGTTCCTGTTAATCTTGCATACGAAATAGCAACCGCTATTAAAAAAGAATTGGAGGCTTTATAATGAGTTCAAAGAGCAATGATCAGGGACGAGCATTTGAATATGCTTGTATTACTGAATTGGAAGAACGAATCAAAGAAAAACGTCCTGTAATCATAGATGAAGAATCGATAAAGGCAGCTAAAAGAGCTTGGGAAACACAGGACTGTTCATCACAAGACATATATTCACGAGCAGCTTCTGCTTTTATTGATACGCTTTTTTCTGCCGAACCGCTTATTTTGGAATGTGACGGAAGTGATGATATTGTTGTATTATCAATTAATAAGGACTCTGATGCTGAAGGCGGAGATGTTCGTGACATTGTAATTACAAGAAAGCATATTCGTTGGGATATAGGTCTTTCTATGAAGCATAATCACTTTGCCGCTAAACACTCTCGACTTAGCTCAACAATTGATTTTGGAGAAAAGTGGTATCATTTGCCGTGTGCAGATGACTATTGGAATACTGTTAGGCCGATATTTTCCAACTTAAAAGTCCTTAAAGGTCAAGGTTTAGCTTGGCACGATATGGAAAACAAAGAGGAAGCAGTTTATGAGCCTATTATAAAAGCTTTTATCGATGAGCTGAACAGAGCTTATGAATGTGATAACACAATACCTTCACGATTAATTTCGTATTTGCTTGGAATACGAGATTTTTATAAAGTTGTTGCTATTGACAATAAACAATTGACGGAGTTTCAGTCATTCAACCTTCGTGGAGAGTTAAACAAAGATGGTAAGAAGAATAAGGCTACATTGTTAATACCCAAAGCAGATTTGCCGACAGAAATCATTTCTCTGCGGTTTAAGCCAAACTCGAAAAACACAGCTGAACTTTATCTTAATAATGGTTGGTCTCTTTCATTCCGAATTCACAATGCTTCTACTATTGTTGAGCCTTCCTTGAAATTTGATATTCAGTTTTTAGGAGTGCCGGCAAATATTATAACTGTAAATTGTAGTTGGAGATAAAATTTCGGATATTTCAGTATATTGCACAGAGGAATACACAAAATGAAATATAATGAGTATAACCTTAATATATTAATAGAAACATTTCTTACCCAGCATCGGGAATCAGATCAATGGGACGTAAAAGAAGAATGGCACGAAAATTCTGCCGATCTTATAAAAGATATTATTTGTTTCGCAAATACAATTCACGATAAAGACTGTTACATTATTTTTGGTGTTAATGATGAATTAAAAGTATGTGGTATGCAAAATAAGCGTTATAAGCAAAGTGACATCTTAGACACATTATCAAATTTGCAATTTGCAGGAGATATAGTCCCACAAATCGAACTAAAAACCATTTCAATGCAAAGCTCCTATGCACCATATGATGTTGTCGATGTTGATGTTCTTATCATTTATAATACTAATATGACCCCCATATACTTAAAAAAGCGGTATGGTGAAATGATTCAGGGTTGTATTTACAGTAGAATCGGTGACAAAAATACGCAAAACAATGGCAATAGCGATATGGGGCAAATTGAAATGCTATGGCGGAAAAGGCTTGGACTTACAAAACCGCCCTTTGAATACATAATGGATAGCCTTAGCCGCAAGTTGGAATGGCGTGAGTACAAAGGCTCGTGGTATAATATTTATAAGCCTGAATATGTAGTGCGGAATAATTGGGATGTGGATAATCAATTGAAAACCGATGATTTTTACTCGTATTCGCAAGTCAATGAAAGCACGCATTTTTACACGTTGGAGATAATTGTCAATAATACTGTGCTTGAAGAGTATCAGACAGTTTCTCTTGATGGCGGAAGGCTTTTAGTACCTGTTCCAGAATTAGGAGTTTTCAGTGAATGGAACAAATCTGACGAAAAATATTATCGTTATTATATAGAGGAGAATGACAGGTACGTTATTTTGAAATTCTTATATAATCCCGAAAACTCTGAACAACGTATTGCATATGACAATCTGTTGAAAATAGTTTTAATATATAAATCCGATGACGAAAGAATTAGTTTTGAGAGCTATGTTAAGCAATCGTATTCGGATTTTGTTCGAAGAATTGAAAGCTGTAATGAGTTTGATAACATTGGTGCCGGAGATCCATATAGAACAATGGTGTATAAGCAACAACTTAGAGTTGGAGCGGTTCTTAATGAAATGCTTAAGGAGTATCGTGAGATGATTAATGGGAATAGTAGTAATTTTGAATAATAAATATATAGTAATATTGGGATGCAATTTCTATCTTGACAGAAAGAAAAAAAAGATGTATAATATATACAATGGGGTTTGTGTACCCTTT
>CANRFB010000062.1 GCA_947629785.1 uncultured Clostridia bacterium
CCCGAGATCTGCGGAATGATCGCAACTTCCGTGGCAATTTCCATTTCGGATATTCCTTGGAACGGTCCTATAGGCGGCATAAGCGTGGGTCTTGTGGACGGGGAGATAGTTCTGAACCCTACACTTGCACAGCGCGAAAAATCCGACCTGAACCTTACCGTTGCGGGAACAGCCGAAAAGGTAGTAATGATCGAAGCAGGCGCAAACGAAGTTGACGACGATACCATGCTTGAAGCTATCCTCAAAGGTCACGAGGAGATCAAGAAGATGGTGGCGTTCATCGCAGATATACAGAAGCAGATAGGCAAGAAAAAGTTTGAATTCGAGTCAATGGAAGTGGATCACGACCTGTTCGACGCCATCGAAGAACTTGTAGGCGAAAAGGTAAAATTCGCCCTTGACACAAATGACAAGAACATTCGCGAGGAAAGACTCAACCCCATTAAGGACGAAGTTCACGCCAAGTTTGACGAGCAGTACCCCGAACAGATCGCCATGATAGACGAGTGCATCTATAAGCTCCAGAAGAAGATAGTAAGAAACTGGCTCTACGAGGGCAAGCGCGTTGACGGCAGAGGCATTGACGAGATCCGTCCTCTTGCCGCGGAAGTAGGCGTTCTGCCGAGAGTACACGGTTCGGGACTGTTCACAAGAGGACAGACGCAGGTTCTTACAGTTGCTACACTTGGTCCTGTAAGCGATTCCCAGAGAATTGACGGTCTGGACGAGGAGGACAGCAAGAGATATATGCACCACTACAACTTCCCGTCCTATTCGGTAGGCGAAACCAAGCCCAGCAGGGGTCCCGGACGCCGCGAGATCGGTCACGGCGCACTTGCGGAAAGAGCCCTTGAACCTGTTATTCCGTCCGTTGAGGAATTCCCCTATGCGTTAAGACTGGTTTCGGAAGTTCTTTCTTCCAACGGCTCGACTTCACAGGGTTCTATATGCGGTTCAACACTTGCGCTTATGGACGCGGGCGTTCCCATAAAAGCCCCCGTTGCGGGAATTTCCTGCGGTCTTATCACCCGCGATGACGGAAGCTTCATGACAATGGTAGATATTCAGGGACTGGAAGATTTCTTCGGGGATATGGACTTCAAGGTAGGCGGAACCCACAAGGGCATTACCGCCATTCAGGTGGATATAAAAGTTGACGGTCTTACTCCCGAAATTATCAAGGAAGCATTCGCAAAGACCCATAAAGCAAGAGATTATATACTTGACGAAATTATCCTGAAAGCCATTCCCGCGCCCAGACCCGAAGTGGGCAAGTACGCTCCCAAAATGCTTCAGACCAAAGTTCCCGTTGACAAGATCAGGGAAGTTATCGGTCAGGGCGGCAAGGTCATTCAGAAAATTTCCGCTGACTGCGGCGTAAAGATCGACATCAACGACGACGGAAATGTATTCATTTCGGGAATCGATATGGAGAACGCCAAGAAAGCCCTCCAGATCGTTGAAACTATCGCCAACGATCCCGAGATCGGCGCTATCTATAAAGGAAAAGTTGTCCGCATAATGAATTTCGGAGCGTTTGTTGAAATTGCCCCGGGCAAGGACGGCTTGGTACACATTTCCAAACTTGACAAACAGCGCGTAGAAAAGGTAGAGGACGTAGTTTCCATAGGCGATGAAATTGTGGTAAAAGTCATGGAAATAGACAGTCAGGGCAGAATAAATCTTTCCCGCAAGGACGCGCTTGCAGATATTGAAGCCAAGAAAAACAATTAACAGCGAGTAAAACGCAGTAACGCGCCGTTTCCCGTAAAAAGGGGATCGGCGCATTGTTGTCGGTCATTAAACAACGATGTCACGCATATACATGGTAAAGAAATACCGTGTATTGGAGTGAGCATTTTGAAGGTAAAAGCAGGTCAGGATATCGAGGAACGAGCCGTTATACTGGGCAGATATATCCTCGAACACAAAGCTACTGTTCGTGCCGCTGCTAAACAGTTCGGAATTTCAAAATCAACAGTACATAAAGATATAACCGAGAAATTGCCTGTCGTCTGTCCGCAGATGTACCCCGCCGTCAAGGAGATCCTTGAAATAAACAAGCAGGAACGCCATATCCGCGGCGGCATGGCAACAAAACACAAGTACGAGGAAAAATCACATGAAGCCGCAGGCGGATAAAATTTCAGCAGTCCAATTTCAGGAAATTATATAATTTGAGGGAACGCTTTCCGTATTCGGGGAGCGTTCCTTTTCTGTGAGAAATCGGTATTTGTGGATATTTCCATAATGTACTTTTGCAATTTGTCTAAAATGATAGTTGACATTTTAGTGATTTTGTGGTATTATTACTAATAATACAGTTAACATAGTTAATACAGTTTGTCATAATGATATGTGTATTCTGTTTAATATGGGCGACACAATATCGGACTGCTGTTCGTTTTCGGAAAGCCGCACTTCTTCGGCGTTCCGAAAATTTATTGACAGAATGTAAATCGTTTTCATAACCATTACAGCGGCGTCTGCCGCTCAGGAAAGGATCGATATTCAGATGGCAGCAACCAACACTTCCGCCCCCGCCAAGGACATTCCGGTGAAGAAGAAACCGAAAGTCGTCCCCAAAACAGCTTCGGAGCGCATAGCCGATAAGATATACTGGGTCTTGAGACTCGGTATCGTGGCAAATGTGGTAATGCTGTTTTTCCCCGCGTTCAACCCTGCAAGGATAAGCGGACTTATCAACAAGAACCTGTCGCTGTTCACCTGCGGCGTGTCCTATAATTCCATTGTTGCGAATTTCGGACGTGCGCTTCGTCAGCAGTGGGTGCAGGCTTCAAGCTTTCAGGAACTGCGGTGGATCGCACTGTTGGTGGTATTTGCCGTTGTTGTTGCGGCTGCCGGCGGCTGTATGTCACTGGGCAGCAATAAGCTGAAAAAATTGGGCTGCATAGTTTCTTTTGCGGGCGGCGTAATAGAATTTTTTGCCATGCTCGGCATTAGAGGCGTTTATAACGACGTTGTGGCGCAGGCAAGGGAAACAGGCAGACTGAAAAACATTTCGCCCATGCTGCCGTTCATAAATAAAGTCTATCTTGCGTTTGCAGTAGGCATTGCAGCGCTGTCGCTGGTTGTATTTTTCCTTATACCGAGACTTGAAAAGAATGCAAAGTTTGAAATGGAACCACGTTTCCAGCTGTTCCTTATGATGCTTCCCATAATAGCTTTCGCCTTCGTGTTCAGTTATCTGCCGCTTTACGGCTGGAGATATGCGTTCTTTGACTACAAATCCGGCGAAACTCTTTCAATGGAGAAATTTGTGGGATTCAAGTGGTTCACCAGCCTTTTCCAGAACGCCGCCACAAGGCGCGATATGCTGACAGTTCTGAAAAATACCCTTGCCATGAGCGGTCTGGGAATTCTGACAAGCTGGCTGCCTATGGCGTTTGCAATATTCCTTTCGGAAATAAAGAACCTTACTTTCAGAAGATTTGTGCAGACTTTTACCACCATTCCTAACTTTATAAGCTGGGTACTGGTTTACGCAATAGCAATAGCGATATTCTCAACGGACGGATTTATCAATACCATGATAAACAGCCTCAATAACGGCGGTGCTGCCGCTACTACGAACTACCTCCAGAATGACGACCATATGTGGCTGAAAATGCTTGCATGGGGCACATGGAAAGGTGTGGGCTGGAGCGCGATCATCTACATAGCCGCAATATCGGGTATCGACCAAGGCTTGTACGAAGCCGCAACGGTGGACGGCGCGGGAAGATTCGCAAAGATGTGGTATATAAGCGTTCCGGAACTTATCCCTACATACTGCGTTCTGCTGCTGATGTCCATAGCAAACATTCTTACCAACGGAATGGATCAGTATCTGGTATTCTCAAACGCAATGAACCGTGAATCAATACAAGTGCTTGACCTTTATGTCTATAACTTAGGTATCGGAAGCGGACTTATCCCGCTGTCAACGGTAATAGGTATGGTAAAATCGGTAATAAGCGTAACGCTCCTCTTTGCCGCAAACGGCGTTTCCAAGGCTATCCGCGGCGAGAGCATAGTATAAGGAGGTCGGGCAAATGGCTGAAGAGATCCATCTCACACTAAAAGAAAAACGTGCAGAGAAAAAGTATTTCAAGGAACATAAGTCACACGTAAAGCCTACTTTCGGAGATGTTGTATTCAATATCCTGAACTACCTGTTCTTCGGGCTTTTCACACTCAGCTGCCTGTTCCCGTTCTACTACATCTTTATAAACACGATCTCAAGCAACGAGTATATCAACAAAGGCGCAATAACCCTTCTGCCAAAGGGACTGACCCTTTACAACTACATTCAGATGGGACGGGTAAACGACCTCTGGAACTCAGTTCTTGTAACCTTTATAAGAACGTTCCTCGGAACTGCGCTTATGGTTTTCGCCTCGGCGCTGGCAGGCTACCTCGTTACCAAAAAGGAAATGTGGCACAGGAAATTCTGGTACAGATTCCTTGTTATTACAATGTATTTTAACGCGGGACTTATCCCATGGTACCTGAATATGGCAATGCTCGGCTTGACCGACAGCTTTGCGGCATACATAATCCCGGGTATCGTTTCCCCGTACAATATTATCCTTGTAAAGACCTATATCGAGTCTATCCCCGGCGAAATAGAGGAAAGCGCGTATATGGACGGCGCAAGCTACTGGACGATATTCCACAAGATAATATGGCCTCTGAGTAAACCGATACTTGCCACAATAGCCATTTTCGGTGCGGTAGGTCACTGGAACTCGTTCCAGGATTCGCTTATCCTTAATGCCAACTCTCCCGAACTCTACACTTTGCAGCACAGACTGTATATCTACCTTAACCAGAGTTCCAACCTTGCGGCTATGGTAAATTCCAGCACCAGCAGTGCGGACACGGCTGCCCTTGCAAATATGATGAGTACAAAGACGATCCAGTATACCATTTCAATGGTAACTATCATACCTATACTTTGCGTTTACCCGTTCATGCAGAGATATTTTGAAAAAGGTCTTATGCTCGGCGCGGTAAAGGGTTAATTTTCCGAACAGTGCGTATATTTTGACGCAAAAATTACTTTTTGTAAAATTGTTTTTATCAAGCATTTATGCTTTATTAAAAAATTTAAGGAGGAAATTTATGAAACTCAGAAAACTTGCTGCGGGTCTTACCGCACTTGTAATGGCGGGTTCACTGGCTTCCTGCGGCGGCGCGGAAGTTCCCGAAGAACTTGCCGGTGAAAACGGAACGACAGCTGCCGACAATGCCGGCGGAGACGCTTCCGCAGACGGCGGCGATGCAGCTTCAACAGACAGCAACACAAACGGCGGGGGAACTACTCCCGTGAACGAAGTTCCCGTTAAGGAAGAACTTAACGAACTTTACGGCGTTGAGGACGGAAATCCCATTCAGCTTACCTGCTACAGTCAGCTTGCCAACTATTCCGGAAAGCTTACAGGCTGGTTTGCGGAAGTCCTGAAACGCGAATTCAACTGCGAAATTACCATTATCCCCGATACCGACGGTACATTTGACACCCGTATGGAAGCAGGAAACCTCGGTGACATCGTAGTATTCGGTTCAAACGGCGACCAGTATCAGCGCGCCGCAACAGAGGGTATGCTCTTTGACTGGAACGAAGAAGACCTTTTGAATACATGGGGTACATACACCCGTGACAATATGCCTTACGCTCTTGAAAACAACATGGACTTCAACGAGTCGTTCCTCGGCGAGGGCAACAGACCGCTGTACGGTTTCGGACACAATGTTGCCACAAGCCCCGAAAACCACGAGGCGTTCATTTACACATGGGATATCCGCTGGGATCTTTATAAGGAGCTTGGCTATCCCGAAGTAAATAACCTTGACGACCTTAAAAAAGTTCTTGCCGATATGAAAGCACTTCAGCCCACAGACGATAACGGCAACGAAACATATGCAATTTCCCTCTGGCCCGACTGGGACGGAAACATGGTAATGTATGTAAAATCATTTGCAACAGCATACTGGGGCTATGATGAAATGGGATTCGGTCTTTATGATACGACAACAGGTACATACCACGACGCTCTTGAAGCTGACGGACCGTATCTGCAATCCCTTAAATTCTTCAATGATCTTTATCAGGCGGATCTTGTAGACCCCAACTCCATGACTCAGACTTACAGCGAAATGATCGAAAAGCTCGGCGCAAGCGGTTCACTGTTCTCAATCTTCAACTATGCAGGACGTGATGCTTACAACACCGAAGAACACGTTGCAGCAGGCAGATATATGTACACCATGAAGCCCACCGAAGCTAATCCTATCGCTTACGGTATGAATGTTAAGGGCGGAAACAGACTCTGGACAATAGGTGCTTCCACCGAATATCCCGAACTCTGCATGGCTATCATCAACTGGCTCACAACTCCCGAAGGATTTATGACATACTACTGGGGACCCAAGGACGTTTGCTGGTACTATGATGATGAGGGAAATACTTGCTTCACAGAGCTTGGCGAAAAGGCTTACTCCGACAGAACAGGCACTATCATGCCCGACGAATGGGGCGGCGGAAACTTCAACGACGGTACATTCCAAGCAAACAACACCACATGGTCACTGGACGCTTCCAACCCCGATTCCAACGGTGAAACATACAACTGCATAAACTGGAAGAGCCGCCGTACAGGTGCAACTTCCGACATTCAGCAGGACTGGATGGATCATATGGGAGCATATGATGCGGACGAATATCTTGAAACTCAGACATACACCGTAGCTCCTGCTACAAGCTATGCAGAGTCCAAGAGAAGTGATGAGCTCAAAGTTATCTGGCAGCAAGTCGCAGAATGTATCGTAAACTATTCATGGCAGGCAATTTATGCTAAAGACGATGCCGAATTTGATCGTATCGTTTCGGAAATGACCCAGAAGTGCGGCGAATACGACCCCAACGGCGAATGTCTTGCATGGTGCAACAATGAAGCTTCCATCAGACACGCTCTTGAATTAGAAGTAACAGGCTGATAACTTCAATTAAAAAGGCGGCTGCATAAAACGGCAGCCGCTTTGTATTTGCGAAAGGAATTTTTATATGGCAGGATTTTTCAGTCCCGACAGCAAGCTGTACAGATTTATGACCAAGCTTACAGAACTTTTAGTGCTGAACATTATGTGGTTAGTGTTCAGCCTGCCCATAGTCACACTGGGAATATCCACTATTGCGGCGTTCACGGTGGCGCTCAGGATCGCGGAGAATGACGAGGGATATATAGCCCGAGATTTCCTGAAAGCCTTCAAGGAAAATTGGAAACAGGGGATTCCCATGAGTTTTATAACTATTATCTGCATATGGGCGGTGTATCTGGACTTTCAGATATATAGGGCGTCCGCGGAAAATTCAATTATGTTTCTGATAATCGGGATACTGGCGGCGTATATATTTACATTTTCGCTGCTGTATGTTTACCCGCTGCTTGCAAGGTATGAAAACACACTGCTCAACAGCCTCAGAAATTCTTTCCGCATAAGCATGAAATATTTCCTGCGTTCGCTGCTGATGATACTGCTTCTTGCGGTGGAGATCGCCGCCATGTTCTGGAATTACACCACCATGATACTGATAGTACTGGTAGGACCGGCATTTGCAATACTGACGGTCAGCACGTTTGCCATGGCGATATTCCGCGAACTGGAAAAAGTTCCGGGAACGGTAGCCGAGGACGAGCCCGCCGCGACTGACGATGACGAAGAGCAGGAATAAATACTAAAGTGCAGACAAAAATATCCCCCGTTCGTATGAGCGGGGGAATTTCTTGTTATGGCTTAAAATCCGAGTTTTGCCTTGAAATCGTCGGCGATCTTTGCTTCAAGAGCGTCCGATTCTTTCTTGGTAGTTCCTGTTGTGGTGTAGTAAGCCTTGATCTTTGGTTCTGTGCCGGAGGGACGGATTATTACCGAAGCGCCGTCCGTAAGGGCAAATGTAAGCACGTCCGATTTGGGGAGAGTGAGCTTTGTTTTTGCGCCTGTTGCACAGTCGGTGGAAGTGCTGTCAAGGTAGTCGTCAAATCTTGTAACTGTAAGACCGGCAATTTCCTTGGGAGTGTTTGTACGGAGATCCGTCATGATCTCTTTCATTCTCTGCATACCGCTTGCGCCCTCGCAGGTGAAAGACTGCTGCGCGTGTGTGTAAACGCCGTACTTCTTGTACATATTCTCCCGCGCCTGCAACAGGGAAATTCCCTTTGTGCGGTAGAATGCAGCCATTTCGCATATCAGCATGGAAGCCACAACGGCGTCCTTATCTCTTACATAAGAACCTGCAAGGTAGCCATAGCTTTCCTCGAAGCCGAAAATGTATCTGTCCTGTTCGCCCTTGTCCTCAAGGAATCCTATCTGTTCGCCTATGAACTTGAAGCCTGTGAGGACTTCAACTATCTTGACGCCGTATTCCTTGGCGATAGCCTTGGTAATGTCGGTGGTAACGATGGTTTTTACGGCAATAGGTTCTTCGGGCATTGTTCCCAGCTTTGTTCTTTCCTCGCAGATGTATTCAAGGAGCATTGCTCCCACTTCATTTCCGCTGAAAAGAACATAGCCGCCCTTTCCGTCGGGAACTGCAATTCCCACACGGTCGCAGTCAGGGTCGGTGGCAAGGAGAAGATCGGGTTTTACGGTCTCACAGAGCTTCAGACCGAGAGCAAGAGCTTCTTTGATTTCGGGGTTAGGGAACGGGCAGGTAGTGAAGTTTCCGTTGGGATATTCCTGTTCGGGAACGACGGTAACGTCAGTAATGCCGATCTTCTTTAAAATCATGCGAACAGGCTTGTTACCCGTTCCGTTAAGGGGAGTGTAAACGACTTTCAGACCGCTGGAAGCGCACAGGTCGGTGTGAATTCCCTGCTCGGCGACTTTTTCAATGTATGCGGAGATAACGTCCTGACCGATGTATTCGATAGTGCCGTCAGCAAGACCTTTGTCAAATGGAATAATTTTAGCACCGTCAAACATGGGGACTTTATTTATATTTTTGAGAACTATCTCGGCAGCTCCGAGGGTAAGCTGACAGCCGTCCGAACCGTAGACTTTGTAGCCGTTGTATTTAGCGGGGTTGTGGCTTGCGGTAATAACGATGCCCGCGCTGCATTTCAGCTGACGAACAGCGAATGAAAGCATAGGAGTAGGCATAAGTTCGCTGTAGATGTGGACTTTGATGCCGTTTGCGGCAAGTACGGAAGCGGCTTCTTTTGCGAAAACGTCGGATTTTATTCTGCTGTCGTAAGCGATGGCAACGGAGGGATCAACGGGGAAAGCTTCGTTGACGTAATCGGCAAGTCCCTGAGTAGCGCGTCTGATGGTATAGATGTTCATTCTGTACGCGCCCGCGCCGATAACGCCTCTGAGACCGCCCGTGCCGAATTCGAGGTCGCGGTAGAAACGGTCGGTGATAGCGTCCTTATCACCTTCGATAGATTTGAGTTCCGTCTGTAGATCCGGGTCGTCAACAGCTTTTTCAAGCCAGAGGGAATAGAGTTCGGTTTCGTTCATAAAAATTACCTCCATGTCTGAAAATTTCACGGCGTTTAGACCGCGCCGAAAAGTTCTCTTATTATCTTATAATTTATAGTATATCATAATTTTTTCCGTTTGAAAATAGGTTTTAAAAATTTTTAACAACTATTTTTCATGAATTTTCATTTAGCGGTCATTTTTGTTGCAATTCCGGAAGAAACGTGGTATAATATATTTGTACGATAACGCGCATATCAGGTAAAAAGGCGGGATATTATGGGCAGAGAAATAGTCAGTATAAAAATAGACGTTATATTTAAAAAGTTCTTTATGGAAAATCCGGATATACTAAAAGTGTTCCTGTCGGATATACTTGATATTCCCCTTGATTCCATAAGGAACATACAGGTAATGAATCCGGAACTTCCGCCGGAGACCGAGGAGGGGAAATTCGGCAGGCTTGACCTTTCCCTTGATGTGGACGGAACACTTGTAGATGTGGAAATACAGCTGAGCTATATGAGCGATTTCAGGGAGCGGACATTGTTCTACTGGTCGAAACTTTATACATCGGGGCTGAAAAAAGGCGAAAGATACGGCGATCTGAAAAAGACTATAGCCGTGAATATCATGGATCATACCATATTTAAAAACAGGGAACAGTATCACACCGAGATAGTTGCGGCAATGAGCGATACTCATGAAGTATTTTCCGACAAATTCAGCATACATTTCTTTGAACTCAATAAAGTCAAAGCGCATACAAGAGGCGGAAAGCTTGACCGCAAAGCTGTCTGGATGGAATTTATCAAAGCCGACAGCGAAGAAGACCTTGAGAAAGTGAGGGAGAACGGTATGGATATTATGGATAAAGCCGTAAATATTGTTTTTGACATGAGCGATGACACAAAGACCCGCGAACTTGCCCGTTGGCGCGAAAAATCGCTGCTTGACATGATGTCCTCACTGGACACCGCTAAGAACGAGGGCATAAATATCGGACGTCAGGAAGGCATAAATATCGGGCGACAGGAAGGCGTCAAGATTGGACGTCAGGAAGGCGTAAAGATCGGACGTGACGAGGAGCGGGCGGCGATCATTTCAAAGTTGAAGCTTTCGGGAATGACTGAAGAAGATATCAACAGGATACTGAATTTATAACACGGTGATAAATATGTCGGTAAACATTACTTTTGACATGAGCGATGACACAAAGACCCGCGAACTTGTCCGTTGGCGTGAAAAATCACTGCTTGACATGATGTCCTCACTGGACACCGCTAAGAACGAGGGCATAAACATCGGACGTCAGGAGAGCGTAAAGATCGGACGTGACGAGGAGCGGGCGGCGATCATTTCAAAGTTAAGGCTTTCGGGAATGACGGAAGAGGAGATCAGCAGAATACTGAATTTATAATGGGAGAGATTGCTATGAATTACACAAAAGAATGCGGAACATTTCCGAGTTCAAACGGGATCGATGATGTGGCGTACTATATTTACAAGCCACTTTGCGAGCCGAAAGCTGTCGTTCAGATAGTTCACGGAATGTGCGAATACTGCGGCAGATATGAGGATTTTATTAGTTTCCTCTGCGCAAACGGGATAACCGTCTGCTGTCACGATCAGCTTGGTCACGGCGCTACTGCGGGGAATGAGGAGAAATTAGGATTTTTCGCGGAGGAACGGGGCTGGCAGTTCCTTGCGAAAGACACCGTTCATCTCAGCAAGATAATGAAAGCTCAGGATCATAGAATTCCGTTCTATATCATCGGACACAGTATGGGTTCGCTGGTTGTCCGTACCGTTCTTGCAAAATTTGATTTCCTTTACAGCGGCGCTGTTCTGCTGGGAACTCTGAATACCAAAGTCGGCACGGACGCGGGTATCGTTCTTACAAGGTTTCTTTCAAAAGCAAAGGGCGGGCATTATCGTTCAAAAGCCGTGGACGAACTGATCTTCGGGCTTAATAACAGGAAAATTGACGAGCCTGCCAGTGAATATTCATGGATCTCCCGCGATGAGGAGATCGTTTCGGCATACGAAAACGACCCGCTGTGCAATTTCCATTTCACAATGCGGGCGTATTCCGATCTGCTTTTTCTTGTAAGCTATGTTTCGGATAAAAACTGGGCGAAAAAACTTGAAAAAGATCTTCCCGTTCTGATTTGCAGCGGCACGGACGACCCTATCGGGAATTACGGCAAAGGACCGCAGGAAGTTTTCGATGCGCTGAATGCTGAGGACTTTAACGACCTTGAACTGAAACTTTACAGCGGCGCAAGACACGAACTTCTTAACGAGACAAACCGCGCGGAAGTTTATGAAGATATACTGTCATGGCTCAATTCCCACATTGACGGAACCGAAAGGAATGATTGAATATGTACGCAAAGGTCAGAAGCCTTGGGCTTTTCGGGCTGAACGCCTTTTCCGTAGAAGTGGAAGTGGAAACCAGCAAGGGAACTCCGTCATTTGATATTTTCGGACTTGCAGACACGGTGGTCAAAGAGGGTCGGGAACGCATACGTTCCGCCATGCGTTCGTCGGGACTGACTTTTCCGCTGGCAAGGGTAACAGTGAACCTTGCACCCGCCGATGCCAAAAAATCGGGAAGCGTTCACGACTTGGCGATTTTTATGGCAATGCTGCTTATTTCGGGGAATATTGACGAGGATATTTCAAATTCCGCATTTATCGGCGAACTTGCCCTCAACGGCGATGTAAGACCTGTAAACGGCGTTCTGCCCATGGTCCTGCTTGCCCGTAAAGAGGGCTTTGAAAGCGTATTCGTTCCTGCGGAAAACGCTTACGAGGCAAGCGTTGTGGACGGAATAACCGTTTACGGCGTGGAAAACACAAAGGATATTATAAAGCATTTCAACAGGGAATCGGTCTTGCTTCCTCAGAATAAATATGTCATAAAACCGGAAGAACGCTTTGACAGTTTGGATTTTGCAGACGTGAAAGGACAGTACGCCGCAAAGAAAGCCCTTGAATATGCCGCAGCGGGCGGGCATAATGTTCTTATGATAGGCAGCCCCGGTTCGGGAAAATCCATGCTTGCAAAACGCATACCGACCATTCTTCCAGAAATGACCTTTGAGGAATCCATTGAAACCACAAATATTCATTCCATAAGCGGGCTTGTGGATAAACATTCGCCCCTTGTTACAAAACGACCTTTCCGAAGCCCTCACCATACCATATCGGCGGCGGGACTTGCAGGCGGCGGAACTATCCCGCGCCCCGGGGAAATTTCCCTTGCCCATAACGGCGTGCTGTTTCTGGACGAACTTCCTGAATTCAGCCGCCAGACTCTGGAAATTCTCCGACAGCCCCTTGAGGACGGGAAAGTCACCATATCGCGGGCGGCGGGAACCATTACTTATCCGTGTTCGTTCATGCTTATAGCCGCCATGAACCCCTGCCCCTGCGGATATTACGGACACCCCACAAGGGAATGTATCTGCGGCAGCAAGCGGGAAACGTATATTTCCAAAATAAGCGGACCGCTGCTGGACAGATTTGACATACATATAGAAGTCCCGCCGGTGGAATTCGAGCATATAAATTCTTCCGAAAAGGAAGAAAGCTCCGCGAAGATACGGGAACGGGTGCAGGCTGCCCGCGAAATACAGAACAAGCGGTTCAGAGGCACGGGCATAACCTGCAACGCGGACATGACCGCGGATATTCTTCCCGAAGTCTGCAAAATGACCGAAAAGGCTACGGAAATGCTTAAAAACGTTTTCGAGAAAATGGGGCTTTCCGCAAGGGCGTATGACCGTATTCTGAAAGTCGCAAGGACGATTGCAGACATGGACGGTTCGGAAATAATTGACAAGCCCCATGTTGCGCAGGCTGTACAGTTCCGCAGCCTTGACAGAAAATACTGGAACGGATAATACATTTTAAGGGCAGGAAAGGAGTCAGCATTCCTTTCCTGCTTTTGTCATTTCCACGGGCTGAATTGACTTGATGGTGTCGAATACCGGCACGGGCAGCATATTCACGCTGTAATGTTCCTCCTTGTAAACGGTTATCATGTACTTTTCGTAGGGCTTGCCGTCGTCGGCGGTTATGGGCAGGGGTATGGCTTCGGTCATGCCGTTTGAGTCGGTGGCAAGTATCGCTATTAAAATGTCCGAATCCCACACTTTTTTCAGAATTGCCACAGCCGCGCCTGCTACCGGTTCGCCGTCGCAGGTGACTTCCGCTTGTATATAGCCCTTTCCGGAATGTTTTTCTTCTTGGAAATCTTCCGCACAGCTTCCGCAGCCTGATTCTTCCTCGGTGTAGGAGTCGTAATTTCCCTGCATATGACAGTTTTCTCCGGAATCGAAACGCGTGTCCGAGGTCAGATTCATTGTGGGAACGGCTTCGTCGGTTTCCTCGCAAACGCCGCAGTCGAGCTTCATAAGTTCCTCGGCAGTGGGGAATTTGCAGTCGGCTTCCGGAGCGGAAACTTCAGGAGCGGACATCGGTTCTTGTTCGGGAACAGCCGAGCCGAGAGGATCTCCGTTCGGCTCGCATATGTAAACTTCCTCTTTGGCGGGCACTGCGGGGGCAGGCTTTGCGGGAACGGGCTTTGGCTGCGGAGCGGGGTGTTTCGTGTTGTATATCCGCATCATTTCCTCTTTGTATTTTTCCGCCATATTGTCGATATTCTTTTTCTCCTGCATGATACATTCCTCCAAAATATTATATATCCGTATATAATATTCGGGAACTTGCGGAAAAATTCGCTTTTGCGCGGTATAAAAATTCTGGGTCGGAAATTGACAAAAATATCACATAAATTCATAAAATTGTATTGCTTTTTGCTTTGAAATGCTGTATAATGATATTGTATGCGAATGTCCGAGCGGAGAAATTCCTTGGGACACAGCAAATTCTGAAAGGAGTATGTACATATGATCTATTCAAATGAGGTTGAAAAAATGTGCCCCGTCGCGC